>JAEZHL010000327.1 GCA_023416575.1 Pseudomonadota bacterium | reverse complement strand
AGCGCTCCTTCAATCCACGCAGGATGGAGACCGTATCCTCGACCGTCGGCTCGCTGACGAAGAGCGGCTGGAAACGGCGAGCGAGGGCCGCATCCTTTTCGATGTGCTTGCGATACTCGTCGAGCGTAGTCGCGCCGATGCAGTGCAGCTCGCCACGGGCCAGCGCCGGCTTCAGCAGGTTGGACGCATCCATCGCGCCTTCCGACTTGCCGGCACCGACGATGGTGTGAAGCTCATCGATGAACAGGATGATCGCACCCTCGGCCGCGGTCACCTCTTCCAGAACGGCCTTGAGCCGCTCCTCGAACTCGCCGCGATATTTCGAGCCGGCAATCAGCGCGCCCATGTCGAGCGCCAGCAGTTTCTTGTCCTTGATGCTCTCGGGCACGTCGCCTTTGACGATGCGTTCCGCAAGGCCCTCGACGATTGCTGTCTTGCCGACGCCCGGCTCGCCGATCAGCACCGGATTGTTCTTGGTCCGGCGTGACAGCACCTGCATCGTGCGGCGAATCTCTTCGTCGCGGCCGATCACCGGATCGATTTTGCCTTCCGCAGCAGCTTCCGTGAGATCGCGGGCATAGCGCTTCAGGGCATCATACGCCTGTTCTGCAGACGCAGTGTCCGCGGTCCGCCCCTTGCGCAGCTGATTGATCGCCTCGTTCAAGCTCTGGGGCGTCACCCCGGCATCGGCCAGGATGCGGCCGGCGTCCGAGTTGCGCGCCATGGCCAGCGCCAGCAGCAACCGCTCGACGGTGACGAACTTGTCGCCCGCCTTGTCCGCGATCTGCTCCGCCTGATCGAACACGCGCGCCAGCTCAGGCGTGAGATAGAGCTGGCCAGCGCCAGTGCCCGATACCTTCGGGCGCTTGGCAAGCGCCTCGTTCACAACGGCGAGCGCTTCCTTAGGCCGGCCACCTGCCCGTGTGATGAGGCCCGACGCAAGGCCCTCCTGATCATCGAGCAAGACCTTCAGCACGTGCTCGGGCGAGAACTGCTGGTGGCCTTCCCTTAGCGCGAGATTCTGAGCCGCCTGCACGAAGCCCTTGGCCCGATCCGTGTATTTTTCAAAGTTCATCGAAGTCCCTCCTAGCGCGCTCGTCCGCCCCTCGATGGGGCACGGCTCGAGCGCCGGTCCGTCAGGATGCAATGACGTCGCCGGCCAGGCCCAATCGGCACCCCTCCAACCCCGTCAGCACTCCATATAGGCTTGCCGCTTCCCGCCAAAAGGGGGAACTTCCATTTAGATGCAGCACGGAACGTAGAGGCCCGACATGACCGATGAACGCGAGCCGCACGTCGCGATGCTCTACCGCTACCCCGTGAAGGGACTGTCACCTGAGTCGATGAAGCACGTGCGACTGGAGGTCGGCGAGACGGTTCCATTCGATCGGGCCTACGCGATCGAAAACGGACCGGGTCGCTTCGATCCGGAGGCGCCCAAGCACCTCCCCAAGACGAATTTCCTGATGCTGATGCGCGACGAGCGCCTGGCAACGCTCGAGACGCGCTTCGACCCTCAGACAGAGGTTCTGACTGTTTCCAGGCAAGGCAAGCTGGTCGCGAGCGGAGCGCTCAATTCCAGGATCGGCCGCCAACTCCTCGAGCAGTTCTTCTCGGCCTACATGGCCGATTCACTACGCGGCGCGCCGAGGATCGTGCGCGCGGAGGGTCATAGCTTCTCGGATATGGCGGCCAAATGCCTGCACATCGTCAATCTGGCAAGCGTTCGTGATCTGGAACGGACGATCGGACGTCGGGTCCATCCGTTGCGGTTCCGCGCCAATATCTACCTCGATGGTGTCGAGCCATGGCAAGAGCTCTCGTGGCTCGATCGCGAGCTCAGCATCGGCGGGGCGCGTCTCGGCGTGTTCCATCGCACCCGGCGCTGCGATGCCACGAACGTCGATCCGGTGACAGCCCAACGCGATATGGCAATTCCAGCGGCACTGCTACGGACTTGGGGGCATTCCGATTTCGGCGTCTATGCGACAGTCACCGCCGCCGGCCAAATTGCCCCGGAGATGTCATCGCCGTCGCGTAATCGGTTGTCCTCGAACCATTCAGGCCGCACTTTTCCGTCCGGCCTCACGCTCGTGTCGCGTCGATCAAGGCGTCATTCTGTGACGCCTTATTGATCCCCGGTTTCATCCTTCACGGCGGCGCCGTTCGCCTCGGCTGAGCCGCTGCCGTTCGTGTCACGCCGAGGGCGGCGGACAGGCCGTCTCAGGAACTCCGGCGGTTGCTCCTGCACGGATGACGAGAAGCGCTCGCGCCGGCGCGGCGACTCTGCACGCTCTGCCCGCTCCGCTCGTTCCGGACGCTCAGCACGTTCTGCGCGCTCTGGACGTTCCGTTCGCTCAGTGCGCTCAGTGCGCTCGGGGCGCTCTGCACGCTCAGCGCGAGGCTGCGGAGCCGCTAGCTCGAAGGCAGGCTGCTCGGCCATCTGCGGCACGGGCTGCGGAGCAGGTGCCGGCTGAGGCTGTTGCCTTTCGGCGTAGCTGCCGCGCGGCTCCTGATAGCGATCCCGCCCCGGACGTCCTTGATCGTGCTGCCGATGCGGACGATCGTCGTAGCGCGGCTGCCCGCCACCCCGCGACTGATGCTGATGCTGGCTCTGCTGCTGGTGTTGGTGCTCACGCACATGCGGCGTGAAACCATCCATCTCCTCGACGTCATCGTCGGAGAAGTCGTCCCCCTCCATCGAGTCGATGCCATGACGGCCAACGCCGTTCATCATCTCACCCGACTGCTGAGCGGTCTGCTCGCGGACCGTCATAATAATTCGATTGTAGTGCTCGGCGTGCTGCAAGTAATTCTCGGCAAGCACCGGATCACCAGAGGAAAGAGCATCCCGCGCCAGAGACATATATTTCTCGGCGATGTGTGACGGCGTTCCCCGAATCTTAACGTCCGGGCCATTCGACTCGTAACTGCGCGTCAGCGGATTGTGGTGGGCCTTGCGATTACGGCCGCGACCTCTCCGGTTCTGCTGTCCCTGCCTCATAGTCTCCCAATCTCAACTATGCTTATACTTCTACTTCCAGTCTTCATTCACACGCGTGGGTTCGCCGGCAGCTCTGCTGCCACCGCCATCTGTCGAAACAGATGTGCATCTTCGCCCCCTCGCAGCGGCGCACTCACGCACGCAGCATCCGCCATTCATATCGCGCGCGAACGCACGGGATTATTGATTGTGGTTTTCGATACTCACGAAAGTTCGCCAGTCAATTCACTCGGGAAAAGGCGCATCAGCGAAACAGCGCCACCGTGGAGGCTGCTGGACCAGCCGGCTGACTGGTGCCTAGCGCGTGCACTTCGCCGTTTCGCTCGGTTTACTTGCGCTCGCAGGGGGCAGCTGAAACAGAAACCAAGCTGCGCTGTTGCGCCCGCGCTTCTTTCCGCCTGATCTGACATTATCTCGGGATGGGTCGGCTTCCAAGTGTTTTTCTCGCTCGATTCATGCGCGTGATTTCCAAGCCACACACCTGTCAACCCCATTGAGATCCTGGAATATGCGGATCACTGGGGTGTGACCTGGGACCGAAACTGCTGCCAAAATCTCACGTACGGAATTGGCCTGATCCGCCCCAACCTCGAACACGGCCCAGCCATTCGGCACAACCTTGACGAGATCTTTTGCCAACTCCCGATAGACCTGCAGACCGTCCGCGCCCCCATCGAGGGCGGTTCGCGGGTCATAATCCCGAACTTCGGGGTCCAATCCTTCAATGTCGCCTTTCGGAATGTAGGGCGGGTTCGCGACCAACAGGTCGACCGGCCCACTGATGCCATCCAACGACCGCGCCAACGCCCAGTTCGCGCGCGCCGCCACCCCATGCACATCGGCATTGCGCTTTGCAACCTGCAACGCCGCGGGGTCGATGTCGGTTCCGAGCCCGATCGCGTTCGGCAGCTCTGCAAGAAGGGTCACGAGCAGGCATCCCGAGCCCGTTCCGATATCGAGGATCCGGAGGGGCATATCTCTCCGACCCGTTTCCGCCCCGATCAGCTCCAAGGCAGCGTCGATCAAGGTCTCGCTGTCCGGCCGCGGATCGAGGGTTGCCGGGGAAACTTCAAATTCCCGGCCGTAGAAACCCCTGCTCCCGAGAATGCGCGAAACCGGCTCGCGCGCTACGCGACGTGTCAGAAATTCTTCGAGCCGCCGTTGCTCAGCATATCCCAGCGGCATCTCCGGCCGGCTGAGGAGCCGCCCAGCATCAATACCAAGTGCCGCCGCCACCAGCAGACGGCTGTCGCGCGCGGCCGATTCGATGCCACCTTCTCGCAGCAGCCGCGTGGCTCGGACTGTCGCCGCCGCCGCAGTCAGCACATCAGGGCATGACTCAGATATGGCAGTCAGCACATCAGGGCATGACTCAGATATGGTTGAATGCATTCGCATCAACAAGCTGATTTGCTTGATAATCCGTCACGAGGGCATCGATCAGCTCGTCCAGCGCACTCCCGTCGAGGACAAGGTCGAGCTTGTGCAGGGTGAGATTGATCCGGTGATCAGTTACACGCCCTTGAGGAAAGTTGTAAGTACGAATCCGCTGCGAGCGATCGCCTGATCCAACTTGGTCCCGACGCTGCGCCGCGCGCTCGTCTGCCGTGCGCTGCCGCTCGAGCTCGAAGATGCGCGAGCGCAGAACCTGCATGGCCAGCCTGCGGTTCTGATGCTGCGATTTCTCCGCCGATACCACGATGATGCCAGTCGGCAGGTGCGTCAATCGCACTGCGGAGTCGGTCTTGTTCACGTGCTGGCCGCCCGCGCCACCGGCCCGCATGGTGTCGATGCGGATGTCCTCGGGCTTGATGTCGATATCGACTTCCTCGGGCTCGGGCAGAACGGCCACCGTAGCGGCCGAGGTATGAATGCGGCCACTCGCCTCCGTCTCAGGCACACGCTGAACGCGATGCACGCCGGATTCGAACTTCAAGCGCGCAAAGACGCCCTTGCCGGAAATCGAAGCGACGACCTCTTTGACACCGCCGAGATCGTTGTCGGACATCGAGATGATCTGTGTCTTCCAACCATGCAGGTCGGCATAGCGCTGATACATGCGAAACAGGTCGCCGGCGAACAGCGCAGCCTCGTCGCCGCCGGTGCCGGCCCGCACCTCGAGAATGACACCGAGATCGTCGGCGGAATCCTTTGGTAGGAGGAGAATGCGCAGCTTCTCCTCGAGCGCCTCGATCTTCGGTTCCAGCTCCTCGATTTCCTGGGCCGCCAGCGCAGCCATCTCGCGGTCGGAACCCGAATCCTTTGCCATCGCCGACAGTTCGGCCAGCTCGCTCTGCGCCCGGCGCAGCTCCTGGACCGCCTCCACGATGGGGGTCAGATCGGCGAACTCTTTGCTCAGCTTGGCAAACTTCGCCTGATTCACGCCCTGGTTCAGCTCCGCCTGGATCACCTCCCAGCGCGCGATCACCTTCTCCAGCTTTTCGTGCGGAACGGAACTCATGTCGAACGTGTCATCAACCTTGGTGCGCCGGTCACGGGCGACCTCCGTATGTGGCCGCCGTCAAGTGAGGGCAATTCGCGAGCGTGAGCAATCCCGGAGCGTGCCCGCTCACATGAAATGCTCACAGATTTCGAAGCCAGATCCGCAAGAGCATGCGCTTGCTGAAATTCTTGCCTGGCCGCAACTCTCAGGACAGCTCTATCCCTTCGGCCATGGCATGATCCCGCAAATGCGATCTTACGCTGCCGGACTTTGACTGCAAGAGCTCATCGAGGAAACCGGCAAGCTTGCCCGCGTCGAGAGAGAGGACCATCGATTTCACGGGACCGATTGATGCCGGTGCCATGGAGATCGCGCGGAATCCGAGCCCGATCAAGGCCATTGCTTCCAAAGTTCGCCCTGCCATTTCGCCGCAGAGCGTCACCGGCACATCGTGCTTCGTCCCGGCCAGAACGACCTGCCGCAAAGCCTGCAGCGCTGGCACGGAGAGCGGATCGTAGCGGTGCGAGACCTCGCTGTTGGACCGGTCCGCAGCAAACAGGAACTGGAGCAGGTCATTGCTGCCGACCGACACGAAGTCGACATGCGGCATCAACGCGTCGAGCTCGAAGAGCAAGCTCGGCACCTCGACCATGGCGCCGATCCGGAGCTTCGCCGGTCGCGGCACACCGCGCTTCTCGAGCTGCTCGACCTCGCGGTGGATGATCGCCTTGGCCGCCTCGACCTCGGACACCACCGATACCATGGGCAGCATGATGCTGAGTTCGCGCCCCGCCGCCGCGCGCAGCAGCGCCTGCACCTGCGTCCGGAACAGGCCAGGCCGATCCAGCGACATGCGCATCGCACGCCAGCCGAGCGCCGGGTTCTCCTCCTTGGGATGCCGGATGTAGGGAAGGATCTTGTCCCCGCCGATATCCAAGCTCCGGAAAACGACAGGCTTGCTGCCTGCACCGTCCAGGATTTGCCGATAAGTCTCCGTCTGCCGGTCGCGGCGCGGAAACGTCGATGAAATCATGAATTGCAGCTCGGTGCGGAACAGGCCGATGCCCTCCGCGCCGGACTCCACGAGATGCGGAATGTCGACGAGCAAGCCCGCATTGATGTGCAGGGCGATTCTGGCACCGTCCTTCGTCACGGTCGGCAACTCGCGCAGCGCCTGGTACTGGCGCTGCCGCCGTGCCCGGAAGCGAACCTTGTCCGAATAAGCCGCCACCTCCTCCGCGGATGGACGAAGATGGATATCTCCCGTCTCCGCGTCGACAATGACCGGATCGCCCGTCGAGACGCGCTCGACGATCCCCTTCGCCTCCGCGACGGCGGCCAGGCCCAGCGCTCTGGCGACGATCGCGACGTGGCTTTGTCCGCTGCCCTCCTCGATGACGAGGCCGC
>JAEZHL010000247.1 GCA_023416575.1 Pseudomonadota bacterium | reverse complement strand
CGAGCGGGTCGACGGCCGGGTAGATGCCCTTCTCGGCGATGGACCGCGAAAGCACGGTCGTCGCGTCGAGGTGGGCGAACGAGGTGGCCGGCGCGGGGTCGGTCAGGTCGTCGGCGGGCACGTAAATGGCCTGCACCGAGGTGATCGAGCCCTTCTGCGTCGTGGTGATGCGCTCCTGCAGGGCGCCCATGTCGGTCGCGAGCGTCGGCTGGTATCCGACGGCCGACGGGATGCGGCCCAGAAGCGCCGACACCTCGGAGCCCGCCTGCGTGAAGCGGAAGATGTTGTCGACGAAGAACAGCACGTCCTGGCCCTGGTCGCGGAAGTACTCGGCGACGGTGAGGCCGGTGAGTGCGACGCGGGCGCGCGCGCCCGGCGGCTCGTTCATCTGGCCGTACACGAGGGCGCACTTGGATCCCGCGGCAGAGCCGCCATGCTTCTTGGGATCCTTGTTGACGTTCGACTCGATCATCTCGTGATAGAGGTCGTTGCCCTCACGCGTACGCTCACCGACGCCGGCGAACACGGAGTAGCCACCGTGCGCCTTGGCGACGTTGTTGATGAGCTCCATGATCAGCACGGTCTTGCCGACGCCGGCGCCGCCGAACAGGCCGATCTTGCCGCCCTTGGCGTACGGAGCCAGCAGGTCGACGACCTTGATGCCGGTGACCAGGATCTGCGCTTCCGTCGACTGCTCGACGTACTCGGGTGCCGGTGCGTGGATGGGACGGTCCTCGACGCCCGTGATCGGGCCCGCCTCGTCCACCGGCTCGCCGATAACGTTCATGATGCGGCCGAGGGTGGCCTCGCCGACCGGAATCGCGATCGGACGGCCGGTGTCGGTCACTTCCTGACCGCGAACCAGACCTTCGGTCGAGTCCATGGCGATGGTGCGGACGGTGTTCTCGCCGAGGTGCTGCGCAACCTCGAGCACGAGACGGTTGCCCTGGTTCGTCGTCTCGAGCGAGTTCAGGATCGCCGGCAGCTCGTTCTCGAACTGCACGTCGACGACGGCACCCGTCACCTGACGAATGCGACCGACATTGTTGCTAGCCATTTCTTCTCCTCGTCTTGTTGGCTCGGACGAGATCGGGGTCGCCCTGGCCCTGTTCTGATCCGGTTTTGCCCGTAACTGCGCTCTAGAGTGCCTCCGCACCCGAGATAATCTCGATCAGCTCCTTGGTGATCATGGCCTGACGGGTGCGGTTGTAGCGCAGCGTCAGCTTGTTGATCATCTCGCCGGCGTTGCGGGTTGCGCTGTCCATCGCCGACATGCGCGCACCCTGCTCGGACGCCGCGTTCTCGAGAAGTCCGCGGAAGACCTGGGTCGAAAGGTTACGTGCCAGCATATAGTCGAGGATTTCCTCCTCGCTCGGCTCGTATTCGTGGATCGCCATGGCCGCGCTCGCCGCAGCCTCAGGCTTCTCCTCCGGCAGCTTGGCCGGAATGAGCTGCAGCGCCGTCGGCTTCTGCGCGATCACCGACTTGAATTCAGCGAAATAGAGCGTGCAGACGTCGAACTCACTCGCCTCGAAGCGGGTGAGAATCTTGTCCGCGATCTCCTGCGCGTTCGCGTAGCCGATCTGGCGGACGCTCCGCAGGTCGATACGGTCCACGACCAGCTTGCCGAATTCACGGCGCAGGATGTCGTAGCCCTTGCGGCCGACGCAGATGATCTTGACCGTCTTGCCGTCGCGCTGCAGCCGCTGGACGTCCTGGCGCGCAAGCCGGGCGATGTTGGCATTGAAGCCACCACACAGCCCGCGCTCGGCGGTCATGACGACGAGCAGGTGAACCTGGTCGCGGCCGGTGCCGACGAGCAGCGGGGAGAGGCCTTCCCGGCTCGTGATGCGCCCGTTGAGGTTGGCCAGAACACGATCCATGCGCTCAGCATAGGGCCGTGCAGCCGTCGCCGCTTCCTGCGCCCGGCGCAGCTTGGCAGCCGCGACCATCTGCATGGCCTTGGTGATCTTACGCGTCGCCTTGACGGAAGCGATGCGGTTTCTCAGGTCCTTCAAGCTCGGCATGGCGCCGCGTCGTCCCCGTTTCGATTCCACCACCCCCGGCGATGCAAACTAATCTTGCTCACCGGGGTCGAGGAGAGAAGTGCCGAAGGCACTCAGATCCTAAGCCCAATTGCAAGGAGCCTTCGGCGCTCCTTACGCTGGATCCCGGCTCGCGTTGGGCAGTTGCCCGCGGGCCGGGATAACGGTCAATTAAGCCGTGAACGTCTTGGCGAACGCGTCGATCGCCGCGACCAGCTTCTTCTCCGTCTCAGCGGAGAGCTGCTTTTCGGTCCTGATCGTCTCGAGAATGCCAGCGTGCTGATCGCGGATCGTGCGCAGCAGCTCCTGCTCGAAGCGACCGACTGCCGAAACCGGCAGCGGATCGAGATAGCCGCGGGTGCCCGCGAAGATCACGATCACCTGCTCTTCCATCTTGAGCGGCGAGAACTGCGGCTGCTTCAGCAGCTCCGTGAGGCGCGCACCACGTGCGAGCATGCGTTGCGTCGCGGCGTCGAGGTCGGAGCCGAACTGCGCGAAGGCGGCCATCTCGCGGTACTGGGCGAGCTCACCCTTGATCTTACCCGCGACCTGCTTCATCGCCTTGGTCTGAGCCGCCGAGCCGACGCGCGACACGGACAGGCCGACGTTCACGGCCGGACGGATGCCCTGGTAGAACAGGTCCGTCTCGAGGAAGATCTGGCCATCGGTGATCGAGATCACGTTGGTCGGGATGTAGGCCGAAACGTCGTTCGCCTGCGTCTCGATGACGGGCAGGGCGGTCAGCGAGCCGGCACCATGGGTGTCGTTCAGCTTCGCCGCGCGCTCGAGCAGGCGGGAGTGCAGGTAGAACACGTCGCCGGGGTAGGCTTCGCGGCCGGGCGGACGACGCAGCAGCAGCGACATCTGGCGATAGGCGACGGCCTGCTTGGAGAGGTCGTCGTACGCGATCACGGCGTGCATGCCGTTGTCACGGAAGAACTCGCCCATCGTGCAGCCGGTGAACGGCGCCAGGTACTGCATCGGGGCCGGGTCGGACGCCGTGGCAGCGATGACGATCGAGTACTCGAGCGCACCGCGCTCCTCGAGCACCTTCACGAACTGGGCGACCGTCGAGCGCTTCTGGCCGACGGCGACGTAGACGCAGTAGAGCTTCGCCTTCTCGTCGTCGCCCTGGTTGATGGGCTTCTGGTTGAGGAAGGTGTCGAGGATGATGGCGGTCTTGCCGGTCTGGCGGTCGCCGATGATCAGCTCGCGCTGGCCACGGCCAACGGGGATCAGGGCGTCGATCGCCTTGAGGCCAGTCGCCATCGGCTCATGCACCGACTTGCGCGGCAGGATGCCCGGCGCCTTCACGTCGACGCGCATGCGGCGATCCGTCTTGATCGGACCCTTGCCGTCGATCGGGTTGCCGAGAGCGTCGACGACGCGGCCGAGCAACTCCTTGCCGACCGGCACCTCGACGATCGCGCCGGTGCGCTTGACGGTGTCGCCTTCCTTGATGCCGCTGTCGGAGCCGAAAATAACGACACCGACGTTGTCGGCCTCGAGGTTGAGCGCCATCCCGCGGATGCCGCCCGGGAATTCGACCATCTCGCCGGCCTGCACGTTATCGAGGCCGTAAACGCGAGCGATGCCGTCGCCGACGGACAGCACCTGACCGATCTCGGAGACCTCAGCCTCCTTGCCGAAATTCTTGATCTGCTCCTTCAGGATCGAGGAGATCTCAGCGGCCCGGATATCCATCAGCCAACCTCTTTCATGCGCATCTTGAGTGAATTGAGCTTCGTGCGAAGCGACGAGTCGATCATCCGGCTGCCGATCTTCACGACAAGCCCACCAAGCAGTTCAGGGTCGACGGTCAGGTTCACCTGAACGTCCTTGCCGACGGAGGCCTTCAGGGCATCCTTCAGCGCTTGCACCTGTCCATCCTGCAACGGGAAGGCGGAGGCGACGCTGGCCTCGACCTCTCCACGGGCGCGGGCACACATGGCGCGGAACGCCCGGATCATGTCCGGAACAGCAAACAGGCGGCGATTACGCGCCGCCAGCTTGAGGAAATTAGCCGCCAGTCCGCCGATGCCAGCTCGCTCGAGCACAGCCGAAATAGCCGCACTCTGCTCGTCGCTGGAGAAGACCGGGCTGCGCACCAGGCGCCTCAGGTCCTCGCTCTCATTCAACAGCTCCTGGAAGCTGATGAGATCCTGTTCTACCTGCGCGAGCTGCTTCTGCTCCTCGGCAAGTTCGAATAGTGCCGAAGCGTAACGTCCTGCTACGCCTGCAATGATCGGTTCGTCGGTCGCCACGTCGAACGGCCTCGTCGCGTTGAGGGTATTGGGAGCATTGGCCGCGGCGGTCTCCCGCACGGGCGAAGGCGGATCTGAAAAGAGCGCACCCGCACGGCTGTGCGCTCCCTAACAGAAGCCGGGTTCCCTCTAACACGCTAGGCCCTGCCCTTCAACCGCCGGAATCAGCCTGATTGCCGCATTCCAGTGTGATTCGGAGCGGCGCCAGAAAGCATCGAAGGAGTGTTACTTCCGGGCAATCGGGTTGAGTAGAGTGGCGCGCGCAACTTGGGGGAGAATTATAGGAAATTGTAGGGATCGATATCCACGACCAGCCTGAGATCGCCCTTCGTGTCGGGCAAAGCCTCGAGCCAGGCGCGCAGGTAAGCTTGAAGATCGGTTTCGCGGGGTGCCTTGACCAGGATGCGCCAGCGGTGGCGACCGCGCACAACGGCGAGCGGCGCTTCCGCAGGCCCGAGCACCTCGATCGTTTCGGCGGGCGGAGCGCGACGCACGACCTCGCGCGCGAAAGCCTCGGCCGTCTCCTTCTGCTGCGCCGAAATGATGAGCGCCGCAAGCCGGCCGTACGGCGGCAGCATGGCGGACTGACGCTGGCCGACCTCGCGATCGAGAAATGCCTCTCGGTCGCCGGAAATGATGGCCTGCATCACCGGGTGATCCGGCATATGTGTCTGCAACAATCCGCGGCCCTGCGCGAACGAGCGGCCCGCACGGCCGGTGACCTGATGCAGCAATTGGAACGTGCGCTCGGCGGCGCGCGGGTCGGCCTGTCCCAAGCCGAGGTCGCCATCGACCACACCGACGGTGGCGAGGTCGGGAAAATGATGCCCCTTCGCGACGATTTGCGTCCCGATGATGATGTCGGCCTCGCGGTTCTCGATCGCCGCGATCACTTTGCGCATTTCCGCGAGCCCTGGGATCAGGTCGCTCGACAGAAGGGCGAGCCGGGCCTGGGGAAACCGCTCGGCGACCTCCTCCGCGATGCGTTCGACGCCTGGACCGCAGGCGACGAGCGATTCCGGCTGGCCGCACTTGGGGCACTTCTCCGGTACCGGCAGCGCGAAACCGCAGTGATGACAGTTGAGTTGACGGCGAAAACGGTGCTCGACGAGCCACGCCGAGCACTGCGGGCACTCGATGCGGGTGCCGCACGTCCGGCACAGCGTCAGCGGTGCGTAGCCGCGGCGATTGAGGAACAGAAGCGTCTGCTGACCCTTGGCGGCGGTCTCGGTGATCGCCTCGACCAGCACGGGTGAGAGCCAGCGGCCTTTCTCCGGCGGATGCTGGCGCATGTCGATGGCGTCGATGCGCGGCAGCTCGGTGCCGGAATAGCGGCCGGGCAGCACGAGGTGGCGATAGCGTCCGGTGCGCGCGTTGACGTGCGTTTCGATGGAAGGTGTCGCGGACGCGAGCACGACGGGGCACTTGCCGAGGCTTCCGCGCACGACGGCCATGTCGCGGCC
>JAEZHL010000037.1 GCA_023416575.1 Pseudomonadota bacterium | reverse complement strand
ACCGTTGCGTTCACCATGTCGCACAACTGCGCGAAATCCGTAATCGTGCACAGGTGCGCGTTGGGCGAGTCGTACCTCGGGTCGGGAAGGTTCTCGGTCTGCGGCATGCGACCGGTGAACAGGAGCTGCGTGCGCACCCGCCAGTGGCCGAAGTTCGGGAACGAGACGATCGCCCGTCGTCCGATGCGCAGCAGGTTCTCGAGCACCAGTTTCGGCCTCAGCGTTGCCTGGATCGTCAGGCTCAGGATCGCATAGTCGAACGCATCATCCGGGTAGTCGTTGAGATCCCGGTCCGCATCCCCCTGGATCACGGACTGGCCGCGCGCAACGCAGGCGTTCACCCGGTCGCGCTCGATCTCGATACCGCGGCCGTCGACCCCCTTGGTGTCAGTCAGTAGCTGCAGCAGCGCGCCGTCTCCACAGCCGACGTCGAGCACGCGCGCACCATTGGCCACCATCTCGGCGATGAGGAGGTGATCGACCCTGGCCGTGGTCTGCAGAGGCTGTTGCGTTTTGAGCATGGGAGTCGGTCAGCTCGCTTTCGTCAGGCGGCGCGCGCCGGCGCGAGGCCGCGCTTGGCCGCCGCAGAACCGATGAAGCCGCGAACAGTGGCGAACAGCTCCGGTTCATCGAGCAGAAAGGCATCGTGGCCCTTGTCGCTTTCGATCTCGACGAACGAGACGTTGGCCGCGACCGCATTGAGGGCTTGCACGACCTCCTTTGATTCCCGGGTCGGGTACAGCCAGTCGCTCGTGAACGAGACGACGCAGAAACGGGTTTTCGTGCCCTTGAACGCGTTGGCAAGCACGTCGCCATGCTCGGCAGCGAGGTCGAAATAATCCATCGCCCGCGTGATGTAGAGATAGCTGTTGGCGTCGAAGCGATCGACGAAGCTGATGCCCTGGTGGCGCAGGTAGCTTTCGACCTGGAAGTCGGCGCTGAACGAGAACGACCGCGCCGTCCGGTCCTGGAGATTGCGGCCGAACTTGCGGTGCAGGGCCTCCTCCGACAGGTAGGTGATATGCGCCGCCATGCGCGCTACGGCGAGCCCGCGGCGGGGCACACGGCCCGCCTCGAGATACTTGCCGCTGCACCAATCCGGATCGGCCATCACCGCTTGGCGGCCGACCTCGTGGAAGGCGATGTTCTGCGACGAATGCCAGGCTGCCGTCGCGATCGGCACGGCGGCGAAGACGCGCTCCTTGTGCCGGGCCGCCCACTCGAGCACCTGCATGCCGCCCATCGAGCCGCCGATCACGCAAAAGAGCTGATCGATGCCGAGGCTGTCGATGAGGCGCACCTGGGCATCCACCATGTCGCCGATCGTGATGACCGGGAAATCCAGGCCATAAGGTTTCTCGGTAGCGGGATTGCGCGAAGCCGGCCCTGTGGAGCCCATGCAGCCACCGAGGATATTGGCGCAGATCACGAAGAAGCGGTTCGTGTCGACCGGCTTACCCGGCCCGACCATCGTCTCCCACCAGCCGGGCTTGCCCGTAATGGGATGCGTGCTGGCGACGTGCTGGTCGCCGGTCAGCGCGTGGCAGACCAGGATGGCGTTCGACTTGTCGGCGTTGAGCTCGCCGTAGGTCTGGTAGGCTTGCGTGAAGGGCGCCAGCGTCTGTCCGCAGTCGAGCAGTAGCGGCTCGTCGAAATGCATGATCCGACTGGACGGCCGCTGTGCTTCCGAGACGCGAGGCTCGACACCAGGATCGAATTCCTGCGGATTGACCGAATTCATGGCGCAATCCTTCAACAGCGCTGCCCTGCAGTGATCATAGCCTGTCCTGGTGACGTGTTAATGTGGGCTCCGGCCCCGCCCGTGAGTGCGGTTAGCTAGGTCGTCATCCGTGAAAGTCAATCGTTTGTTTGCTTTCGGCGGGCCGCGCGCCTATCAATCGGGCCGAATTCATGATCGGAAAACCATAGCAGACGCGTCATGCCAATCGGAATGCCGACCCCCAAGCGGGGTGTGATGGATATCGAAGCCTACGTGCCTGGCGAGAGCAGCGTGCCCGGTGGCATGGTCCCGGTCAAGCTCTCGTCCAACGAGAACCCGCTCGGCTCCAGTCCCGCAGCGGTTGCAGCATTCAAGGCGACTGCCGGCAGCCTGGAGCGCTATCCCGACGGCAGCGCATCCGGCCTGCGGCAAGCCATCGCGCGGGCGCACGGTCTCAACCCGGACCGGATCGTGTGCGGCGCCGGATCGGACGAGCTGCTGAACCTCATCGCACATGCTTATCTCGAGCCGGGCGACGAGGTGATCTACACCCAGCATGGCTTCCTGGTGTACCGGATCGTGACCCTGGGCTGTGGTGCGACCCCGGTGGTTGCGCCGGAGCGGGATTTGCACACGGACGTGGATGCGATCCTGGCCCGCGTGACCGCGAGGACGAAGATCGTCTTCATCGCCAACCCGAACAATCCGACGGGGACCTACATTCCGTTCGATGAGGTCCGCCGCCTGCGGCAGGGCCTGCCCAGCAACGTGCTCCTGGTGCTCGATGCCGCCTACAGCGAGTACGTGCGCCGCAATGATTATGAGGCTGGCATCGAGCTCGTCGCCACCACCGGCAATACGGTGATGACGCGGACCTTCTCCAAAATTCACGGTCTCGCCGCTCTCCGCCTCGGCTGGGCCTATTGCCCGGCGGAGGTTGCAGATGCTCTCAACCGCATCCGCGGGCCGTTCAACGTCACCGCTCCTGCCATCGCAGCCGGCATAGCGGCACTCGAGGATCGCGCCCACGTCGAGACGTCGGTCGTTCATAATGAGACTTGGCTGCCCTGGCTCACGGCAGCGCTCGAGAAGCTCGGCCTCACGGTGACGCCGAGCGTCGGCAACTTCCTGCTCGTGCACTTCCCGAAGGGAGAGGGCCGCGACGCGAATGCGGCGAACGCCTTCCTCCAGTCGCGTGCGGTGATCGTGCGCAAAATGGGTGCCTATGGCCTGCCGGACGCGCTCCGGGTGACCGTCGGCACGGCAGACGAGAACCGCGCGGTGGTGGCAGCGCTCGAAGCCTTCGTCACCGGGAAGGCGCGATGACTGAGCCTTTGTTTCAGCGAGTCGCACTGATCGGCCTCGGGCTCATCGGCTCGTCCATCAGCCATGCGACGCGCAGGGGCGGGCTTGCCGGCGCGATCGTCGGCAGCGCCAAAACGGAGGCGACGCGCGCAATTGCCCTGCGGCTGGGGCTTGTGGACACGGCCTATGCCACCGCCGCCGAGGCCGTGCGCGGGGCAGATCTCGTCATTCTCTGCGTGCCGGTCGGTGCCTACGGGGCGATTGCCCGCGAGATCGCGCCTCATCTCGCTGAAGGCGCCATTCTGACCGACGTTGGATCGGTCAAAGCCGCGGTCGTCCGGGATGTGTCGCCGCACGTGCCTGCGGGCGTGCACTTCATTCCCGGCCACCCCATCGCCGGCACCGAGCACTCGGGCCCGGAAGCGGGGTTCGCCGAGCTGTTCGACAATCGCTGGTGCGTCCTCACCCCGCCCGGCGGCGCCGACCCGAGCGCAGTCGCACGCCTGCAGCAGTTCTGGCGCGCCCTCGGCTCGAACGTCGAGGTGATGACGGCCGAGCATCACGACCTGGTGCTCGCGATCACCAGTCACGTGCCGCACCTCATCGCCTACAACATCGTCAACACGGCCGCGCACCTGGAGCGCGTCACCGATAGCGAGGTGATCAAGTTCTCGGCCGGCGGCTTCCGAGATTTCACCCGCATCGCCTCCTCCGACCCGACCATGTGGCGGGACGTGTTCCTCAACAACAAGGAAGCGGTGCTCGAAATGCTCGGCCGCTTCACCGAGGACCTGACGGCGCTGCAGCGCGCCATCCGCTACGGTGACGGCGACACGCTGTTCGATCTGTACACGGAGGCGCGCGCGATCAGGCGGGGAATCATCCAGGCCGGGCAGGACACCGCAGCGCCGGACTTCGGTCGCCAGCCGTCGAAGGCGGATCCAGGCGGGGGCGGCGGGCGGTCGTGACGGGCGACGGGCTGAGCACGAATCCCCAGGACCTGTGGGTGTTCGGCTACGGGTCGCTGATGTGGCGGCCGGGTTTCGCCTATGAGGAGGTGCACCGCGCGACGCTGGTCGGCTACCGGCGGTGCTTCTGCCTGTACTCGACCCATCACCGCGGCAGCCCGGACCGGCCCGGTCTCGTTCTCGGCCTCGACCGCGGCGGCGCCTGCCACGGGCTCGTCTTCCGAGTTGCAGCTGAGCGGCGGCTTGCGACGCTCGATTACCTGACAGCGCGCGAGCAGAGCCGCGGCGCCTATCGCGACAGCCTGGGCCCGGTGACGCGCGACGACGAGCCGCGACGGGAGGTCCTGGCCCTCTCCTATATCGTAGAGCGCCGCCATCCGAGCTACGCGGGCCGCCTCGGCCTCAAGGACCAAGCCGCCCTCATTCGCGGCGCCTGCGGCATATCGGGTCCTAATCTCGATTATTTGATCAACACACTGGCCCACCTCGACAGCCTCGGCATCCAGGAGCCGGAGCTCCGCCGTCTCCTCAGCCTGATCGGAGCTCATTTCGCGCGCGGTGGATCGGTGGATCGGGGCAGCCACGGCGCCGCAGGTCTGCTGAAGGTCTGCCAACATCTGCCGTTCGACGCGCCCCGGCTCAAGCTCATGGAACGGCGCCGGTTCATATACCGGCGGCAGATCGCCTCCTGGGCGGCACGCAGCCGCTCAGCATAGGGAAGGTCGGGCCTGAAGCGCCTCAGTGCCGCGCGGATGACGAGCTCTCGGCGCTGAGCTCGTGAAAATGGGCGGCGCGAAGATCCGCTTCCACATCGCGGCGCTGGCCCTGGGTCCGGGCGAGAAAATGCACGTGGACCTCGTCCGCTCCGAGCGTTGCGCCCTTATGGCGGATCTCCGCAAGATTGAGCGAGGGTGCGTCGTGCTCGGTCCGGCCAACACGCAAAACCGTGCGGCGACCGCCGGCATCTGAACGCATCAGCACATAAACTGCTTTCGGCAGCTCCGGACAACCGATGAGGCTGAAAACGGAATGAACATAGCGTTCGCCCGAAGCTCCGGCCCAGAACTGAAACTGATGAACGGGCGGCTCGGGAAGGGAAAGGTCAGCGTACGAAACGGCCGCCTTGGCCGCTGCGACTCGCGATAGCTCGACTATACGCGCACTCATAGTCTCGAACCCTCGGCGTACCTACACACTGCCATTGTCGCCGGATCGAAGTGAAAGTGACGTGTATTTTCAGCAGAATTACGGCTGGAAAGTTGTTATTTGGCGGCGTTGTGAAGGTGGGCTGCATACCTGTACGGCAATGGAACGCCCAATTGCCTGGCTGGTTCCCTGCCAAAATGGATGAACCTTTACTGAAATCCGGCAAGTTGCATATTTGCACTTCATGGATCAGCGACACCTATGACGGTTGCGCTCCCGTCCTTGTTATTCAAATAGAATTCGGCTTTTGCGATCCTGCCGAATACCAAACAGACTCCCGCCGCCAGCAGTTATTTCTCAGCCGCAGCGCGAAAAGCCACAGTCGCGACATACCCAGCACCCCTCCTCCCGAACGAAAGCGAGCGAGTTGCATCGCGGACACGCGCGAACCCTCGCCCCTGATCCCGCGCCAGAAGGCTGGGCAGCTTCACCATCCGTCGCAAACTGCTTCACATCCAGCACCGGCGCGCTCTGCTCGCCGGCCTGCAAGAAGCCCGTGCGCAGCATGTGCGTCTCGATCACGCCACCGATGGCGGCGAGCAGGCTCGGCACGTAGCGGCCGTTCATCCATTGACCGCCCTGCGGATCGAATACGGCCTTGAGCTCCTCGACCACGAAGCTCACGTCGCCGCCCCGCCGGAACACCGCGCTAATCATACGCGTCAGCGCCACCGTCCACGCATAGTGCTCCAAATTCCGTGTATTGATGAAGATCTCGAACGGGCGGCGCCGTCCATCATGCTCGATGTCGTTGATCGTGATGTAGATGGCGTGATCGCTGTCCGGCCATTTCAGCTTGTATGTGAAGCCCGCCAGTGCCGGCTCCCGCTCGAGGGGCTTTGCCATGTAGACGACACCGTCGTCTGAGCTGCGCTGAGGCGGCAGGCGCTGCAGGGCAGCCTCGACGGGCTTGTCCGACTTCTTGACCGTTTCCTTCGGCGGCCCCGCGTCCGTTGCCTCTTCCGTAACCGAGCGGCTGGAAAGCACCGATCCCGTGACCGGGTTGGGCCGGAACGTGGTGCAGCCCTTCAGCCCGAGGTCATAGGCTTCGAGATAGACGTCCTGGAAGGCCTCGAAGGTCATGCCTGCCGGGCAGTTGATCGTCTTCGAGATCGAGCTGTCGACGTGGCGTTGGAGCGCCGCCTGCATCTCCAGATGCGCCGATGGCGGCAGATCGGCTGTCGTGACGAACGAATCCGGCAATGGCACGCTGTTGCCGAAGCGGGATCGGAACACCGCGTGCGCATAGTCCTCGACCATCATCTCGCGATGGCTGCCGTCCCTCTCGAGAACGCGGCGCTTGTAGAGGAAATCGAAGACCGGCTCGACGCCGCTCGAGACATTGCCCGCCAGCAGGGAAATCGTCCCAGTCGGAGCGATCGACGTCAGGCAACCGTTACGGATGCCGTTGTCAGCGATTGTTTTGCGTACCTCGCCAGCCAGTCTCGCCACCCCAGGGCGGGCCAGAAAGCGCTCCGCGTCGTAAAGGGGAAAGGCCCCCTTCTCAGCAGCAAGCTCCGCACTCGCCTGATACGCTGCCCGCTGCACATGCGCCATCCATGTCTCTGCGAGCGACAGCGCCCGTGATGAGCCATAGCGGGCCCCCGCGAAGATGAGCGCATCGGCAAGCCCCGTGACGCCGAGGCCGATGCGTCGCTTGGCCATCGCCTCCTGACGCTGCGCCTCGAGCGGATAGTTCGATACGTCGATGATGGCATCCAGAAGCCGCACGGCGATGCGAACGCGTTCCTCGAGGCGCGCGAGATCGATGTCTGCTCCCGCCTCGAACGGCCGGTCGATGAGCCGCGCCAGATTGATGGAGCCCAGCAGGCATGCGCCATAGGGGGGCAGCGGCTGCTCTCCGCATGGATTGGTGGCGAAGATCTCCTCGCAGTAGCCGAGATTGTTCGCGCCGTTCACACGATCGATGAAGATGACACCGGGCTCAGCGTAGTCGTACGTGGCGCGCATGATGCGCTCCCACAGCTCGCGCGCCCGGATCGTCCGATAAACACGGCCGTTGAAGACCAGGTCCCAAGGCTGATCAGCCCGCACCGCTCCGATGAAGGCGTCGGTCACGAGCACCGACAGATTGAAGTTGCGCAGGCGGGCAGGATCCGCCTTGGCCGAGACGAACTCCTCGATATCCGGATGATCGCACCTCAGAGTGGCCATCATGGCGCCACGCCGCGCGCCCGCAGACATGATCGTGCGGCACATGGCGTCCCAGACGTCCATGAAGCTGACAGGCCCCGACGCATCGGCGCCGATGCTTTTGACGAGGGCTCCCTTGGGGCGCAGGGTCGAGAAATCGTGACCGATGCCGCCACCCTGCTGCATCGTCAGCGCCGCTTCCTTGACGCTCTCGAAGATGGCGCCGAGGTCGTCCTCGATCCGGCCCATCACGAAGCAGTTGAACAGTGTGACCTGGCGGCCGCTTCCGGCACCTGCGATGATGCGACCCGCCGGAAGGAACCCGAAATCGGATAGCGCTTCGAAGTAACGCTCGGCCCAGCGCTCACGCGTTTTCGCGTCACCCTTTTCGACCGAAGCTGCCGTCCGGGCTACCCTGCGCCACGTGTCCTCGAGCGTCAGGTCGACAGGGGCGCCGTCCGCCGACTTCAGGCGGTACTTCTGCTGCCAGACGTGCTCCGAGATGGGGCTGATGCTGAACGGATCGGGATGCATAACGGACTCCGCAGACACGCTGCGAGACTAGCCCCCTCATCCCGGCCCGTCAACGTTTGTTCTCTCAAAGTTCTCGTTTTGTGTTCATCAATTCGCGCGCCGCTGGTGGCGGATTGGGCGCCGCGGCCGCCTCGGCAACGAGACGGGCGCAAGCGGTCTCGATCCGATCGACGATGAGGGCCTTGAACTCCGACCGCTTCAGGCCGGGTGGAACAGGCTCAAGAATCTCGACGACGATAGTCCCAGGATAGCGCTCGATGCGCCGCCGCGGCCAGAACAGGCCGGAATTCAGCGCCAATGGCACGCACGGCACCCCGAGCGCATCATAGAGGAGCATCAGCCCCGGCTTATAAGCGGGCGGCGCTCCTGGCGACCGGCGGGTCCCTTCGGGGAAGATGAGAATTTCCCGCCCAGCGTCGGTCCGCTCCTTGGCCTCGCGGAGCATTTCGCGCATCGCCGACGGACCCGTTTCCCGGCGGACCGGGATCATACCGAACTTGCGCGAGAACCAGCCGTAAAGCGGGATGCGCATCAGCTCCGCCTTCATCACGAGCGCCGGGTCACGGAACAGCGGAATGAGGGCGAAAGTATCCCAGGCAGACTGATGCTTGGCCGCGATCAGGAACGGCCCCGGCGGCAGCCTTTCCAGTCCCCTCACCTCCAAGCCGGTGCCGACGATTACCTTCAGCAACCAGAGGCTGACACGGGCGTGCACCTTCAGCGCCGCCATCGCCCATGGTCGCGGCCCGAACAGCAGCGGGCTGCCCACGAGCAGGAACACTGCCGTATTGAGATAAAAGGCGATGGCGAAGAGGATAGAGCGGAGCATCACGGAGCAACGTTGGGGGTCACGATCGTCTGGCCGGTTCCGCCGTCGCGACCGTCCTTGGCTCGAGCGTATTCGCTAATCGTGCCAGGGCATAGCGAGCGGCAGAGGGAAGGAACTTCAGGTATTCCGCAGCGAGCAGGCGGACGACACCAGGGCTCGTCCACCATGTTCCCCGGCTGAGCTCTCCCGCCACGACCGGATAGGGAATGAGCCTGACGCCGGGCATGAATCTTCCCAGCTCGACGAGGCTGCGGGGCATGTGATAGCCGGAAGTCACCACGATGAGGCTCGAGAAGCCGTGGGTCTCGGCCCATGAACGCGCCTCCTCCGCATTGCCCACCGTATCCTGCGCCTCATAGCCAAGATCGACGCAGCAGTCGAACAGCCTCTTGCCGAGGCCGGTCAGCCGGCGGATCTCGTCGCCCGTTGTCTGGCGATTGACGCCGGTGACGAGCAGCCTCTTGGCGTGGCCATCAGCGAGCAGTTTGGCGGCGGCCGAGATGCGCTGCTGGGTGCCCGTGAGCGCCACGATGCCGTCTGTCTTCTCGGCCGGCGATACCGCGCCACGAGTCGCCGCGTCTGCGAACAGCACGAAGCCAACGACGACGAGCAGGCCTGCGATCAGGCCCGCTCCGATCCCCAGCCTCCAGGCTCGCTGCTTCCTAGACATGCAAGCATCCAAACACCCGCCGACAACACCCCACCTGCCAAGAGTTGTCCGAGTTGGAAGGCAACCTAATC
>JAEZHL010000139.1 GCA_023416575.1 Pseudomonadota bacterium | reverse complement strand
CGCCTGACGGGACCCAAATGCGACCAGCCGATCGTGAATTGACGATCGCAAGGCGCGCGTTGGGTGGTAATCACATGCGACCGGAACAGCTCCGGCACTGCCGCGCGCTCATGCGGCGACGTGCAGGGCTCGAGCGCAATTGGGCTTTGCCGATCTCGGCCGTCGCGTTTCAGAGCCCGCGAACCGGATAGCTCGCCGGCTCACGCGCAAAAGCGCGGGCCCTGTCATCCCGGCGGTGCATCGCACCTCGGGCGTGCTGGACGCCATGAGGGAAGCCGCTGCGGTCTCGATAGTCGCGTTGCATGCCGTTGCCTCGGCCATGCTGCGCGCGCAGGCGCTGCGCGGTCAGCGTATCGAGCAGCATAATTCCTGCCACCATAGCCAACGCCAAGCCGACATTATCGCGCTTCGGGTTCTCAGGACGGTGAGCCGAGACCAGCGCCGCCAGGTCAATCCCATCTCCCGCCATCCGGCTCCAGAGCCCGACCTCCTTGTCGACCGACAGAGTGAGGACGCCGGATCCGATCTCGCGCAGCCCTATGGCTTGCAGAAGCCGCTCCGCCCCCTCAGTGCCAAGCGCACGCGTCAGGCGCCCCGGTGCAAAGAGCTGAAACAGGCCGAGGCCGATGCTGAACCAGCCCAGCGAGCGCGCCACGTGATCGAACATGCTCATCGAGCTTGGGCCGGAACGCAGGATGCGGGGGTCGCCTTCGTGGCGCACCAGGTTCGACAAATTGGCCATGGGAAACCTGCCGCCGTTATGGGTTCAAAACGACTTTGATGCAGCTGTCCTGCTTATCCCGGAACACCTTGTACATCTCCGGACCCTCATCCAGCGTGACTTTGTGAGTGATGACGAAGGACGGGTCGATCTCGCCGCCCTCGATCCTGCGGAGCAGGTCATCGGTCCAGCGGTTCACATGGGTCTGGCCCATGCGGAACGTCAGACCCTTGTTCATGGCCAGCCCGAACGGGATCTTATCGACGAGGCCGGTATAGACGCCGGGAACGGAAATCACGCCGGCCGGGCGACAGACGTAAATCATCTCGCGCAGGACGTGCGGCCTGTCATTCTCCAGCATCAACATCTGCTTCGCGCGATCGTAGAGCGTATCCGGCTGGGCCATCGAGACATGGCTTTCCGTGCCGGTTGCATCGATGCATTTTTCAGGCCCTTTTCCCCCCGTCAGCTCATTTAATCGATCAACCACGCTTTCATGCTCGAAATCGATTGTAATGGCGCCAGCCGCCTCAGCCATGCTGAGCCGCTCAGGCAGCAGGTCTATTGCAACCACCTGCTTTGCGCCGAGGAGAATTGCGCTGCGGATCGCCATCTGCCCGACTGGACCGCAACCCCAGATGGCAACTGTATCGGTGGGCTCGATGTCGCACTGGACGGCGGCCTGCCAGCCCGTCGGGAGAATGTCGCCGAGAAACAGGACTTGATCGTCCGAAAGGCCGTCGGGAACTTTGATGTGCGTCTTGTCCGCGAAGGGAACGCGCACGTATTCGGCTTGCCCACCGGGATAACCGCCGGTGAGATGAGTGTAACCGAATAGGCCCCCGGTCGCATGACCGAACACCTTGTCCGCTAGGTCCTTGTTCCGGTTCGATCTTTCGCAGACCGAGAAATTACCACGCCTGCATTGATCACACTCGCCGCAGAAAATCGTGAATGGCACCACGACCCGCTCGCCTTTTTTTAGGCTGCCATTCATCCCGGACCCGACCTCGACGACTTCACCCATGAACTCGTGGCCCATGATGTCGCCCGGCAGCATGGCAGGAATGAAGTTGTGAAAAAGGTGAAGGTCGGAGCCGCAGATGGCACAGCTCGTTACTTTGACGATGGCATCGCGCGGGTCCTGAATTTCAGGATCGGTGACGGTATCACACCTGATATCCTCTTTTCCGTGCCAGACCAGCGCCTTCATTCTTCGGCTCCCTGCGAAGCTATCCAGCGTCCTTAGGAATGGGACACTCATTCTATTTAGTCCGTTGCGAGAGTAAGCTCTCCCTTCCCGAATGGTTCCAATTGATGGCTGATCATCGCGGCCCTCGTCATGGCGCGTGGGCCACGAGAGCTTTCTCCAAGAGCGCGAGAGCGGCATCCAGTGACTCGCAGGAAATTTTGTCTTTGCCGGGATTGCCGAATTCATGATGCTCGACGATCGTCCGGCCGTTGCGCTCCGCTGCCGCTAGATAGATGCGGCCAACCGGATTGCCGTCCTCGTCGGGCTCAGGACCCGCAACCCCGGTGATCGCGACGACGATGTCGGCGGGACAGCGAGAGAGGCCGCCCTCTGCCATCGCCTTGGCTACCTCCCCACTGACGGCAGTGTGGTCCGCTAACAGGTCCTTCGGCACGCCGACAGCGGCCGTTTTGTTTTCTTTCGTGTAGACAATGAAGCCGCCATGCAGCGTGTGCGATGCCCCCTCGGGTTCTGAAAGCAAGTGCGCCAGAGCTCCTGCCGTGCAGGACTCGACGGTCGCAATGGTTTTGCCGCTCGCTTCAGCGAGTTTCATTACGTGTGCGGCCCTGCTTCGTATCTCTCCTGTCGTCACGAGCCTACACCGGCAATCATTCCATCAAAGGCTTGCTTCGCCTCGACCGCCATCATGCCCTCGGAGGGCAGGGCACATGTCCAACACATGTTTTCCGGACCTCGTCGCATGCCACGCCTGCTTCGCCGCAAACGCCGGGCATGCAGACGAGTTCCCTTAGCGAGTTGAGCGGTATTTCGCGCTCATGGGAAGGTTGTCCTTGATCTCGGGGCTGGCCGGCAGAATGAATAAATTGATTGTGAGGAACTGCGCATAACACCTCGGGTTTCAGATCGGGATGGACGCGCTATCGCAACTTTTTCGGGCGACCCGAGCCTGGCCGCTTTGGGCTCGGTATCTGATGACCACTGTGCTGGTCATTGGAACCTTCCCGGTAGCGGTCGCGCTGGGCGGCCCAATGGAAAGCTACGAGCTACTGCTGCTCTTCCCAGCGATCATCATCAGCGCATTGCTGTTCGACAGTGGCAATGGCATCTATGCCACTCTTTTAGGGGCAGTTTTGGCCGCGTTCGCCCTGTTGCCGCCGCGGGATGAATTCGCCCTGCAAAGCTCGAGCGAAGTCATTGCCTTGGCCTTGTTCCTTGGGGTCGGTGTGTTCATCGCTTTGATCGTCGAGCGTCTTCACGTCACCCTCGTCAATCTTGCGAACAGCTATGCTCAACTCGAAAGCATAGCAAATGAGCGCGCCATTCTGATGGACGAGCTGACCCACCGGACGCGCAACAACCTAGCGACAATCGCTTCCCTTCTCCGGCTGCAGGCGAAGTCGGCCGATGCCACAAGCGCAAGCGTGCTCTCCGCCGCAGCGGATCGTGTCCACGTGCTCTCGCGAGTTCATGAGCGGTTGACGATACGGGGGAGCAGGGCCGTCGTTGACAGCCGCGAGTTCATTCTCGAACTTTGCAATGATCTGAAAGCCGTATTGATCGGAACCAGGCCGATTGCACTTGAGCTGTCGATCGAAAGCCACCCGATCGGCATTCAAAAAGCCGTTTCGATTGGATTGGCGATCAACGAGCTGATGACCAATGCGCTCAAGTACGCCTTCGATGACGAGCAGTCGGGACTGATAAAAATAGGATTCGTTCGGATCGACGACGAGTATCGCTTGAGCATCGCTGATAACGGTGTCGGCAAAGGTGATCGGCAGCTCGGCGGCGGTTTAGGGCTGAGACTCGTTGGTGCGCTCGCAACGCAATTGGGCGGCAATCTCAGAATCGATGATGCCAAACCCGGCACCATTGTCACTGTGACGTTCCTCGTTCCACCGGCCGCTCGTCAAGCAAACGGCGCGCCGGGTGCGAAGGTAGTCGGCTGACGGGGGCAGTCCCAGCGCCTTTGGCCCTACTTTTTCGGCAGCGGGGTGTGCGTGAGCCACCAGTCGAACTTGGTCGGCCCGCGGCGCGCATCGGGACCGGGCATCAGAGATTGATCGGTCAGCTTGATCCCGAAATAGAGCGCGTCCGGATCGACGACGATTTTGCGCGGGTCTTGATCGTGCTCGAGAACCCTGGCGATGATTTCATCGATGTGGACTGCGTCCGGACCGGCAATCTCGATCGTGCCGTTCAACGGCCCGGCGACGGCTGCCTCGGCGACCGCTGTCGCGACATCCTCTGCCGCCATCGGCTGGAACAGCGTGTGCGACAGGCGCACCGTGTCATCTTCGCTCGCCGACTGGGCAATGCCACGGAGGAACTCGAAGAACTGCGTTGCACGGACGATCGTGTAGGGAGTGGGTGCGTTTTTGATGAGGGTCTCTTGCGCAAGCTTGGCGCGGAAATAGCCGCTGTCGAGCAGGCGCTCGGTTCCGACAACAGACAGGGCGACGTGATGCTCGATGCCGGCCGCCGCTTCCGCCTCCGCAAGGTTCTTGCCAGCCGCCTGAAAGAAATCCATCGCGGCGCGATCTTCGAACGAAGGCGAGTTCGCCACATCGACGACGACTTGAGCGCCGGCAAGCGCATCTGCCAGGCCTTCGCCCGTCACCGTGTTGACGCCCGTAGATGGGGCCGCTCGAATTGCCGCGTGACCTTTTTGGTTCAGCTTCTCGACGACCTTGGACCCGATCAATCCTGTTCCGCCAATAACGATGATCCTCATGACCTCGCCTCTCGCTGTTTCGCGACGAAAGTGGCGTCGGAGCTCCGGTCATGTCAGTGGCGACTCAGCTGTTGCCGTGCAGGAGCCCGGGCGGCGCTCGGATGAGATCCTAGCTTGTCCGCAGATGGATGAGACCGCGCGTTGCGGTCATTCTTAACCAGGGGCGGTCGAGGGGGGGCGGCCTCGCTCTGTGCCGAGCGTGGACGTCCGCTCGCTCATCCTCTCACGAGGTGAGCATCGGACCTGCGTGATGCCGCTTGATGGGTATCTGCCGATGAGGGGTGATCGAGGTGGCCGCATTGGCCGGGCGAACGCGATCAAATCAACGCGTTCTGCGATATTGTGCCATTGAAGATCAATGGCGCGAGCGACGGGACTTGAACCCGCGGCCTCCGGCGTGACAGGCCGGCGCTCTAACCAACTGAGCTACGCCCGCAAATTTCTGACGAACCGTGTCGGCCCGTCGTCACGAGCGATCCTTTACGTGAGCCGCCCTGGCACGTCAAGCGGATGCAGCAGAAAGACGGTGGGTTGATGCGCGGTTTTTTTGGAAAGGTGGCGAGGGCGCGCGGCATGTCGCACCGGATCGCGTTGGCCGCGGCTCAATGCCTGTCGGCGGTCTCGTCGCGGGCCATGGGGCTGGCCGGATCTGCGCCGAGCTGCTTGCGCATGTAGGTTACCGGCAGGCCTCGCCCCGGAGCCAAGCTGCGCACGCCGTGCGATGAGATCTCGTAGCCAAGCCCTGCGAAGAACTCGACCGCGTTGGCCGTCGCCTCGAGGGAGAGCATCCGGAAACCGGCTCGGCTGGCGCCAGCTTCGGCCGCTTCGACCAGCTTCGTGCCAAGCCCGACACCGGCGAACAGTGGCTGCACGTAGACCCAGCGGATGCGTGCGGCAGAAAGGTTGCCGTCGCCGGCGGACCATCCCGCCGTTCCGACGAGCTCGCCCCCGAATCGGGCGCCGAGGAGCTGCTGGCGGCGGATCGCCTCGGAGAGCAGCTCCGTGTATCCGAAGCTGTAGACGTGGGTGGTGAAGGCGGCAATTTCCTCGTCGGTGAAGCTTTGGGCGGCAAGCCTCCCGAACGAGGTGGAATGCAACGAGCGAACGTCGGCCAGCTCATCAGGCCCGATCGGCCTGATCTCGGCGGCGCTTGCGATCTCGTCCATCACAGCATCTGCCCCAGCTCCGCCTTCCCGACGTTTCCGTGACCCCGACTTGCACTCCCTCGGGCAAGCATTACCGAGGACTCGTTGATTGCACCCCTGGCCCCTCGGCCCGCTTGTCCAATTGGAATGCCTCGGGGGTGTATTCGGCCTGCTTGCAAGAACAGCCCTGGACGAATTCTTTGCGGTAGCGGAAGGCCGACTTTAGACTCGAATAAGGCTGCCGTGTCCTGTGCGACACGGCCTCTTCCATGCTGCCGCCGGGGTTCTGGTGGTAGAAAAGCTCAGCGGGAGCAGCGCATTTCGATTCACAGACCTGGGCGTCGCGATCGAAGTGGTTCGGCAGCGTCGAGAAGCTGACCGGGAAGTAGTATCCATCGCAGAGGCGCACGCACACGGTGCGGAAAGTGGCGAACGGCAGGCTGCCGAACTGGCCGCCATAGGAGCCGCCGCTGTCCTCATCCTGCCAGATCGAGGAGAACGGATTGAACTCGCGTGCCTGCTGCTGATAGGTCGCACCGCAATTGTTGCGCGCAAGCTCGCGCACGATGTCTTCCTGATAGGAGCGGTTGCCCGAGGACATGATCTGCTGCCGCTGAGCCTGCAGCTCGGCGAGCCGGTTGGCGGCCGCTTCGACCTGACTGTTGAGGTCGACACACTGACGCGTGCGGCGCAGCGATTTCGAGAACAGAAAGTACTCGAAGCAGTTTTGGCGATCGAGCTGCGCCTGCCCGGATTGGTACTGCCGGTCAGCAAGCCGGATGTCCTGCTCGATCTTCGGCAGGAGGTCACGCGATTGGGTGCCGCGGTTGGCTTCCTGGGCCAGCCGCTGCTCGAGCTGCAGGCAGATGGCCGATCTGCTGCCGGAGCCGTAGGCCTGCGGGGCCGAAGGCTGCGGCTGCTGCGGGGGCGGACCGCGATAGACCGGCTCGCGCGGCGGAGCTTGCTGCTTCTGCCCCCAGCTCCAATCCCAGGGCCAGCCCTGGGCCAGAACGGGACCTGCGGCAGCAACGAGCATCAGCGCAGCGGCGCTTGCCATGCCGAAACTGCGACGCTTCAGCGTGCCACTCGGAACGAGGCGCATGAATGACCCATTATCCCTGCGGGCAAGCGCCATCCCGCGCGCCCGCCTGCTTTCCCCGGCATTCTTGGGGGCAATCCGCTAGAGGGTCAATGCAGCTTAAATGGGGCATGGGAACAGCATGTGGATCGCGCCGCCAGGGGCCGCGAACGTGGCAGGCCGGATGGGGGGCGCACCCTTGAGCCGCGCAATGGAATCGGTGCGGGACAAGCACGCGAATCAGCGAGCGATCTGCTTGACGGCGGGTGCAGCGCTCACGCATAACGGCGCGATGGACAGAGCTGTGGCCACATCTGCCGTCAACGCCTGTTGCGGCATCATTTGCAGCATTATTTCGAGCTAGCTCATCGCTGGCGCGCGGCCGCTCATCTGCCCTACTTGAACAAGAGCTACGCCCCGCCAGCAGGTCAGGGGAATTTCGTGACGCTCACCCTCTACAATACGCTGACGCGCCGTAAGGAGCCGTTCCGGCCGCTCGATCCCAGCAACGTGCGCATGTACGTCTGCGGGCCGACCGTCTACGATTATGCGCATATCGGAAACGCGCGGCCGGTGATCGTCTTTGACGTGCTGTTCCGCCTGCTGCGGCACATCTATGGACCGGAGCACGTCACCTACGCGCGCAACATCACTGACGTCGACGACAAGATCAACGCGCGCGCCGCCCAGGAGGGCGTGTCGATCCGCGAGATCACCGAGCGCACGACGCGGCAGTTCCATGCGGACATCACGGCGCTCTGTGTGGAGCGACCGACGTTCGAGCCGCGCGCCACCGATCATATCGAGGACATGAAGCGCCTCATCGAGGCGCTGGTGGCGAAGGGCTGCGCTTACGTCGCCCAGGATCACGTGCTGTTCGATGTCGGCGCCATGCCCGACTATGGCCGCCTCGCCAATCGCAGCCTGGAGGAGATGGAGGCGGGCGCCCGCGTCGATGTTGCGCCGTACAAGAAAGGGCCGATGGATTTCGTGCTCTGGAAGCCGTCGAAACCGGGTGAGCCCTCTTGGCCGAGCCCGTGCGGCATTGCGCTCCCTGGCCGCCCCGGCTGGCACATCGAGTGCTCGGCCATGGCCGAGCGGCACCTGGGGCCGGTGTTCGACATTCACGGCGGCGGCATAGACCTCGTGTTCCCCCACCACGAGAACGAGCTGGCACAGTCGTGCTGCGCCCACGGCACGCCGCTCATGGCGCAGGTCTGGATGCACAACGGCTTCCTGCAGGTCGAGGGCGAGAAG
>JAEZHL010000137.1 GCA_023416575.1 Pseudomonadota bacterium | reverse complement strand
GGCGCTCGGCACCCCCTTGATGTTCTCGAAGAACCGCTCGAACCAGCGCTCCAGGTTCATCCCGTTCCAAAGGACGAGATCGGCGGACTGAGCCTTCACGATGTCGAGCGGCGTCGGCTGGTACTCGTGGATCTCGGCACCCGGTTTGGTGATGCTCTCGACGATGGCGGCCGTTCCGGCGACGTTCTGTGCGATGTCCTGGATGACTGTGAAGGTGGTGACGACGCGCAGCGGCCTGCCCCCCTCACGACTGTTTGCACCCTGCGCGCTCAGCGGCCCCGACCAGGCGAGGGCGGCGACGCAGGCGATCAGCATCGCGGCGAGAGATCGCCGTAAGCCGCTCATGGATAGAGCCGGCAGTTGCCCCGGGCGCCGATCACCCGGGCGTGACGACGACATCTTCTGGCCTCCTAGTTGCAATTCATTCGCAATTGCAAACCAGATTAGGGCCGTTCTGCGCGTTGTCAATGGGCTGATCTGGAGCCTGCACAATGGGACCGAGGGCATGCCCGTCAGGAACGCCGACCCTCGGTTTGCGGTTTGCAGAGCATGAGAATTTCTCCTGCACTCGCCGGGAAAGCCGGCTCGGCGCGCACGCCGTTCTCCTCGGGAGGCGGCGCAATCACTGGGGTCTCCCCCGCCGCCACGCATATGAAAGACGCGCTGACGAGCATGCTCGGCCTTCAGCCGGGAGATCTCGTCGTCCATGCCGATCACGGGATCGGGCGGTTCGAGGGGCTCCAATCGCTCGACGCCGATGGCCGGCGCGACTTCTTCAGCATCGCCTATCAGGACGGCAACGTCCTCGTCCCCGTCGAGAATGCAGATCTCCTCTCCCGATACGGAACGGCCGATGCTGCCGTCCGGCTCGACCGCCTCGGTGGCAACGCCTGGCTGCACCGCAAGGGACGGCTCAAGCAGCACATCGGCCTCCTCGCAAAGCGGCCGATCGGCATCGCAGCCGTGCGCGAGCTCGCAACGGCGCCTGTGCTCGCCGCTCCGCAAGCGGACTATGAGCGCTTCTGTGCGGGCTTTCCTTTCGAGCCGACGCCCGATCAGGCAGAGGCGATCGCTGCCGTAAACCAGGATCTCGCCAGCGGCAAGCCGATGGACCGGCTGATCTGCGGCGATGTCGGATCTGGCAAGACGGAGGTGGCGCTGCGCGCTGCCTTCCACGCGGCACTGTCAGGCTGGCAGGTCGCGGTGGTGGCCCCGACCACTCTGCTCTCGCGCCAGCACACCGGGACGTTCGCCAAGCGCTATGCCGGCTTTCCGGTCACGATCGCGCAGCTCTCGCGCCTCTCGGGCGGCAGGAATCTGGCTGCCGCCAAGGCCAGTCTGCAAAGCGGCGCCACCCGCATCGCGATCGGCACGCATGCGCTTCTCGCCCGAGGCATCGCCTTCGCCAAGCTCGGCCTCATCATCGTCGACGAGGAGCAGCGGTTCGGGGTGCGCCACAAGGAGCGGCTCAAAGCGCTGCGCGAGGGCGTCCACGTGCTGACGCTGACCGCGACGCCCATTCCACGCACATTGCAGCTCGCGCTCTCGCTGGTGCGCTCGATCTCGCTCATCCTCACGCCACCCACAGGACGGCGACCGGTGCGCACGGTCGTCTCCGACATGGCGCCGGACTCCATCCGCGAGGCCCTGATCACGGAAAAGGAGCGCGGCGGCCAGAGCTTCTACGTCTGCCCCCGCATCGCCGATCTCGAGCCCGTTGCCCGCATGCTGGCGCGCGAGGTGCCGGAGGTGCGTGTTCTCAGCGCCCATGGCCGCATGTCGGCTTCCGAGCTCGACGGGATCATGGAGGCGTTCCTGGCGCGGCAGGCGGACGTGCTGCTGTCGACGACGATCATCGAATCCGGGCTCGACATTCCCTCGGTCAACACCATGATCGTGCACGATGCGCACCGGCTGGGGCTGGCGCAGCTCTATCAGCTGCGCGGACGCATCGGACGCGCCGGTGTCGAGGCCCACGCCCATCTGACCGTGCCACCCGGGACCGACCTGACGGCGGCCGCCCGCCGCCGACTCGAAGTCCTGGCCGCACTCGATCCCGTGGGCGCCGGGTTCAGCGTCGCGAGCCACGACATGGATATTCGCGGCGCCGGCAACATGCTGGGTGAGGAGCAATCGGGCCACATTCGCGACGCCGGCTTCGATCTCTTCCAGACGATGCTGAAGCGAGCCGTGGAAGCGCTGCGGCGGGGCGAGCAGCCGGATCTCGACATCTGGGCGCCGCGCATCTCGCTCGGGCTGCCGGTCCGCCTCCCCGAGCGCTACATCTCCGATCCGGTCGTGCGGACCGAGATCTACTGGAAGCTCGCCGGACTGGAAACGCTCGCGGCGTTGGAGGACTACGAGGCGGAGCTGCAGACGAGCCACGGGCCACTCCCGCGTGAAGCCCGCCGCCTCCTCGCCCTGTTGCACCTGAAGCAGCTGTGCCGCGCAGCTGGCGTCATCGAGCTAAAGGCCGGCCCGAAGGGCGCCGTCCTCACCCTCAAACCCGGGCAGCCTGTTCCGCGTGAGATCGTGCTACCCCGCGGCTTTATTGGTCGGGTGCGCCGACGCAAGGGCGGACAACTGGTGATCTCCGCCCGGTGGGAGGAGCCGCGCCTCCGGCTCAGGGCCCTGTCGGGCCTGCTGAGTGCCCTCGTGCATACGGAGGAGAAGCGACGCACCCGCACCTGACGGCAGGCAGGGATAGAGGCACCCCTGCCCGGCCTATTATCCGCTCTTTATGAGACGAGCTGGCTGCACTGGTTATTGAGATCCGCGAGGCGACGGCTCAAAGCCTCTGCCACAGCCACCCGCTCCCGCAGAGTCGTCAGGCGCTGCGTCTGGTTCAGCTCATCCGTCGGCCGCGCTTCCCGTGCATCGAGAAGCTCCTTGGCACGGGCGATGTACCCTTCGCTCTGGCTCCGCAAGGCGTCGATGACAGCGACAGAGATCGCCGTCGAGCGCTCCGACAGGTCGGACGTCTGCCGCTGCAGCTCGGCGCTCGCAATCCGAATGACCTCGTCCATGGCGGGCATGAACTCCTCGATCAGCATGCGCTCGAGCTCGCTGGCGTGCTCCTCGGGCGTGCGATGGCGCGACCAGCCG
>JAEZHL010000082.1 GCA_023416575.1 Pseudomonadota bacterium | reverse complement strand
GCTCCGCCGGTACCTGCACCGGCGCGCCGAGCACGATACCGCCGTTCCAGGAATTGTCGGCGATGAGGGAGAGCGCGTTCGTGCTCTTGTAATGGGCGCGGCGATCGTCGATCAGCTCGAAGGCCGGCATCACCTCGGCGACGGCCGGGCGCACGTCCGATGCCGTGTAGGGAGCGCCGCGGTGCGGGAGGTCGGAGCCGAGGCGGACCGCAAGCTCGCATTCGATCATCAAATTCATGAAATCGCCGAGCCGCAGTTGCGCTGGCGACTGATGAATGCGCTGCGCGTAGATCATGCCGCCGCAGGGGTGGTCGATGCCCATCAGCTGCTGCATGACCTTGGTGGTGGTCGCAATCTTGAGTCCGCGCACAGGACCGTGGAGCGGCGTCCACAGCTCACGGAGCGCTTCCTGCGCCGCGTAGGCCTCGGCAACGGACCGCGGCGCGATGTCCGGCGGCAGGTTCTGATAGGGGGCCCGCGAGCGGTGCGCCTCGGCGACGTAGGCCGCAGCCAATTTCGGATCGAACGTGCCCATCTGCAACTCTCCTGGCTATGTCTAGGCGGGCCGCGTCGCCTCGAATGCGGGCACGGCGGCGCTGAATTTCTCCAGCCACGTCGCCATCTTCGGATGCCGCGCTCGCCAGGCACCCCCGTGCCGGAAATCGAGATAACCGAGCGCGCACGCGATGGTGATGTGGGCATAGTCCGGGTGGCCGGTCCATTCAGGCGGGGACTCTTCGAGTCGGCCGACCCCGAGATCGATCTTGGCCTGCTGGCGGTCCATCCAGCTTTGCACCCATTTGTCCTCGGGACGATAGCGCTTCTCGTAGGTGAGCAGCAGCGCCGCGTCGAGCATGCCATCCGCCAGCGCGGCGAGCGTCAGCATCCGGTAGCGCTCCAGCCCGGTCGCCGGAAACAGGCGCGGCTCCGGCTCGAGGCTGTCCAGGTACTCGCAGATAACGTGGCTGTCGAAGATCTGCGTGCCGTCGGCGAGGATCAGGACAGGGATCTTCGACAGCGGGTTCTCCCGGCGCAGCGCCTCGTTCACCAGTGGCTGGGTATCGGTCTGCCGGATCTCGATCGAGTCCGCGAGACGCTTCGCTGCGGCCACGATCTTCACCTTGCGTCCGTAAGGCGAGGGCGGCGAGGACAGGAGCTTCATCATCGTGCAGAGCCCTGAGGTTTGCTGAGCGGCTTTGGAAATTCGCGCTGGCATCGTGGCGGGGATTACGTGCCGCGGCAAGCCTTGCGTGGCTCAGGCACGTTCACACCACGCCGATCTCGAGAATGCCGAGGCCAACGAAGAGGAGGGCAAGCGTCCAGAGGAAAATCTTGCCCCGCCGGGTCTGGCAGGCGCGATCGAGGACCAGGAGTGTGATCAGCGTTCCAGCCGTCACCAGGTTGATGACGACGAGCCCGCCCGGTCCCAATCCGCTGGCTGTGGCGCCGCTGCCCTCGAGGAGAATCGCCGCGGCCATGCCGACGAGGAGGGCGCCGAGCAGACGCGGCCACAGCAGCGCCTGCGGCACCGGAAGCCCGAGGATCCGGGCGGCCGTCAGTGGCAGGACGAGCAGCACGGCACCGGCAGAGAGCCTGAGCAACATTTCGAGCCAGAGGAGCTGCTGGGCCATGGGCGCTCTGACGACGCCGCGTCAGCGCTGGGCCGGCGTCCTGCCGAGGTCGTCGAAGAACTCGCCGGGCTTGAATGGCTTCTCCGACTTGCTGTTGTCCAGGAGCCCCGCGAAAATGCCTTCCTCCGCTTGCTCCTTCTTGACCGGCGGCGTGAAATCACCGGCCAGGTGGCGGGTGAGATCGCTCTTGATTTCCCGCGCCTTGGCCTCGGTGCAGTAGTCCTTCTCCTCGCTGGCCTTCTTGCCAACCGAAAGGCGGACGTACTCGTACTCGCGCTCGATCTTCTGCAGCTGCTCCGGCGAGGCCCCGGCAGCCGCCTCGGCCGCGAGGAAGTTCGCCTTGAGCTTGGCGGGATCGAAGTAGAATCCGCAGCGGGTCGCCCGTCCCGACGTGGCGCCGACCTGCAGCGCGCGCGAGGTCGGATCGCTGGGCGGCGCGGGTGGTGCAGCGGCTGCTGCCGGTGCGGCTTCTCCCCCGCCACCCGTCAGCGATGCGGTCGTCAAGCCGCCAGAACCGCTGCAGCCGGCGACGAGCAGCGCGGAGGCTGCGATCAACAAATGTGGTGTCCGGACTTTCACGGGCGCCCCCCTTTTTGACGGCCCACTTCGAGGACGCAACGCCACGAACATCCGTGAACACTGCGCCCCAATCGCGCCCCGCGTCAAGAGTTGGCACTCAATCCCTTTGTTGACGGGCGTCACGCTCCACGCCTCCCGCAGCCGCATCAGGAGCAGGCCCGATCGTTTCTGCTGCAGTCTCTGCCCGCCGCCGGGCCAGCATGTTGAGCGCCTCGACCAGCGCCGAGAACGCCATCGCCGCGTACACGTACCCCTTGGGCACATGCACCCCGAACCCGTCCGCGATCAGCACCATGCCGATCATCAGCAGGAAGCTCAGGGCCAGCATGACGATCGTCGGATTGGCGTTGATAAAGTTGGCCAGCGGTGTCGCCGCGAGCAGCATCACGAGCACCGCGATGATGACGGCGATGACCATGATCGGCACGTGCTGGGTCATGCCGACGGCTGTGATGATGCTGTCGATCGAGAACACGAGATCCAGCATCAGGATCTGCGCGATCGCGGCGCTGAACCCGAGGCTGACCGCCCGCCGGTCGAACATATCGGCCACCGGATTGGGATCGACCCGGTGATGGATCTCCTTCGTCGCCTTCCACACGAGAAACAATCCGCCTGCGATGAGGATGAGATCGCGCCAGGAGAAGCCGTGGCCGAAGAGCTCGAAGATGGGCGTCGTCAGCCTGACGATGGCGGCAATGGTGAACAGCAGCAGCAAGCGCAGCACCAGCGCCGCCGAGAT
>JAEZHL010000301.1 GCA_023416575.1 Pseudomonadota bacterium | reverse complement strand
GACTAACTTCAGCGCAGAGGAACTCAGTTTCAGCTGCGGGCGGATTCAAGCATCCGGAAGCTCTGCATGACATCATCGAGCTGCGCACCGGGCAGTCTTTCGACGAAGCGCTCAATAAGGTCGAATGCGTGGGCCGGGACGTTTTGCTCGCCGCCGATTCGACGGACGAGCTTTGATATTCCGGTGCGGTCGTAATTGTAGTCCTCGGTGGTCATGCGCTGGTCGCGCACGAGATGTCGCCCGTCTGTCGTTTCCAACTCGATGATGGCACTGAGAACCGGGACCTCTGGGTCGGGGACAAGGGAGATGCGGTCGACGAGACCGTTTACGGCTGGATCATCATAGGTCGTCATGCGCCGCATATCAGGAATGCAGTGCACCAGGGTCGTAGCGATACAGAACGGGATGCTCATGAGCGTCCCTGAGATGGTGCGGAACGGACCAGTGGCGTCCATGCCGGCGTAGCCGCACTCGTAGGGATTCATGCGGACGCGAACAGAGTTGATCTCTGACCCGCCGATCTCGTCCCTTAGGACCAGTGCGGCTGTGACTGGAGTCTGGTTGAAAGCGCAAACTGGGAACGGTTTGAAAGTGACGCGGTGGATCATCCACTGCGTTCCAAGTCCGGCAGCGAGTTGATCGACATCACAGTCGACGCGGGCGAATGCGCGGACGAGGCCAACTTTGCCCTCGAGCGCATGTGGCGCCGACACGGATCCTGCTCGTGCGAGCTCGGCCGCGGCGAGACCGTTGCGCGCGACCAGGCCGGGCTGGTACCGCCATTCATCCGTTCCATCGGCAAAGGATTGAAGGACGCCGCCGGTGAATGAGGCTGCGTTCGCCACTGCGGCCGCGGTCTTCGTTGCATCGAGACGCATCAGGCGCGCTGCGGCGGCCGCGGCGGCAACAGCGCCGTAGGTGGTCGTTGAACGGAAACCAGCGGGCGTGGTCTGGCCTGCATAGGCCTTTTCCAGCATACCGCCGATCTCATATCCGGCGACCAGTGCCGGGATGAGATCAGAAAGTGGATACTTCCGGACCTCGATCATAGCCGTCAGCAGCGGCACAAGGATCGTGCCGAGGTGGGCGGCGCCGGAACTATCCTCTTGTGCGCGCCCATGAAACAAAGCGGAATTGGCGAGGCACGCACCGCCGATGGTGGTCCGGCGGCCGTCTGCGAGCATGGTGGCGCCGCCTGCTATCTCGCCGTCCATGGCAAGAGCTGCTGCGCGGGCAATGGGGGCGTAGGGCGTGTCGTGACAGTTGAGCCCCATACCGTAGGCGTTGAGCAGGCAAACCTTCGCTTTTTCAATGACTTCAGGCGGAAGTCGATCGGTCGTTAGACCGGCTACGAATCTACCGATGTGCGCGGTCAACGTCGTCATGGCATCTCCTCACATCGCCAGATATCGGCGGCGGACGTCCTCGTTCGCCTTGAGGCCGGCGATGGTGTCGCGATAGACGATTGTGCCCTTGTCGATGACCACCGCATCGCTCGCGATCCCGAGGCAGAAATGCATGTTCTGCTCGGCAATGAGAATCGTCGCCCCGGTTTCGCGCAATTTGCGCAGCAGATCGCCGATGCGGGCGACGACGATCGGTGCCAGTCCCTCGCTGGGCTCGTCGAGCAGCAACACGACCGGATTACCCATCAGTGTCCGGGCAATGGCCAATAGTTGTTGCTCGCCGCCCGACAGCCGTCCGGCTTTGCGATGCCGCAACGGCTCCAGAAGCGGGAAAACCTCGAATACGCGCTTCAACGACCAGTCGTCCTGGCCGTCGGGGCCCTTCTTGTGCCCGATCTCCAGGTTCTCCTCGACGGTATGCTCCGGGAAAACCTGCCGGTCCTCAGGAACATAGCCGATCCCGGTCCGCGCGATGAGGTAGGGCTGTTTACCGGCGACATTCTTGCCGGCTACCTCGACGACTCCGCGGCTCGGGCGCGCAACTCCGGCAATGGCCTTCATCGTCGTGCTCTTGCCGGCGCCGTTGCGGCCGAGCAAAGCCAGCGTTTGGCCCTGATACAACTCGAGACCGACTCCAAACAGGATCTGGCTTTTGCCGTAGAAGACATCGAGGCCCTCGGCCCGGACGATGGGGCGGTCGCTCATGCCGCTACTTCCTCGTGGCTGGTGCCGAGGTAGGCTTCGATGACCTGCGGGTTGTCGCGAATCTCGGCGGGCGAACCTTCCGCCAAAAGCCGTCCGTAGCACAGTACGCAAATCCGCGGCGCGATTTTGAAGACGATGTCCATGTCGTGCTCGATGAAAATCAGGGTGATTTTCTCGCGCGCCCACAAATCATGAACGCGCTCGATCATTCGCCAGCGCTCGTCCGGCCCCATGCCGGCAGTCGGCTCGTCGAGCAGCAGCACTTTCGGATCGAGGACGAGTGCCAGCGCGACGTCGAGCAGCTTCTGGTCGCCGTGCGAGAGGTTGGATGCGACGATCCCGAGCTTGTCGACGAGCCCCAGGGTCTCGGCCACCTCGTGCATGCGATCCCGCATCTCGGGGAGCGGGAAGCGCCGCTGAATGTTCTGAGCCCGGTTGCGATGAGCGGTGACGGCGCCGAGCAGGCTTTCCTCTACCGTCAGCGTGGGGAAGATCTTGGCGACCTGGAAGGCGCGCCCGATGCCTGCCTCGATGATGTCGGCCCGAGAACGGCCGACGAGGTTCGTGCCGTTGAGCACGACACTCCCCCTGTCCGGCTGCAATCCACCACTGATCAGGTTGAAGAATGTGCTCTTTCCGGCGCCATTGGGACCGATGATGGCGGTCAAGGATGCCGCCGGGAAGGTCAGCGATACGTCCGATATGGCAGCGACGCCGCCGAAGGATTTGAACAGGCCATTGACTTCAAGCATGGCTCTCAATCCTCGCTGTTCCGCAAGCCGCCATAGGTGGTCCATGGAGCGGCCGCGAGCCAGCCGCAGTCGACTGGCAGATTGATCCCTGTGATGGCGGACGCTTCCGCGCTCACCAGGAAGGCGACGGCCTTCGCGATCTCGTCGGGATCGACGAGGCGGCCGAGTGCGGAATTCCTCTCGAGCAGGGAGACGTCACGCTCTCCGCGGTCGATTGCGCTTTGGAGCGCGGGGGTTCGGGTGTAGCCGGGCGACACCGCGTTGACGCGGATTCCCGCCGGACCCCATTCGGCAGCGAGGCAGCCTGTCATCGAAATCACCGCAGCTTTGGCCGGAGAATAGGCGTGGAGCGGAAGCGCGCGCATGCCGGCGATCGACGCGATGTTGACGATGCTGCCACGCCGGCGCGGCAGCATGCGGCGGGCGAAGACGACGCAGGCGAGATAGGTCCCGCGTTGGTCGATATTGACGATCTGGTCGTAGCGCTCCATCGACAGCTCGGTCGGGCGCTGCGGCAGCTGGATGATACCGGCACTGTTGACGAGGATCTCGACTGGGCCGAAATTCGCCTCGATCTCGGCAGCGGCAGCTTCAATCGAGGCCTCGTCGCCGACATCGGCGATCAACGCCGTCCCGCCGACCTCTTCGGCAACATCGCGTGCGCGTGCCGCGTCGCGGTCGAGAACGGCGACACGTGCGCCCCGGCTTGCAAGCACGCGACAGCACGCAGCGCCGATTCCACTGGCGCCGCCGGTCACGACCGCTACGCCTGCTGAGCCCTCCGTGGTCATGGCCGGGTTCCCTTCATCGCATTGAGAGCGGCTTCGCGGCGGGCGCGGAACCAGTCGGCGATGAAGTCTGTCACCCCTTTGCGTAAACCAAGGGCAAACACCAGGATGATGATCCCGAGGAAGATGCCGTGGTGTTCCGTCTTCCGCGTAATGAGATCATTGAGCAGGGCGAGGATGACAGCGCCGGCCGTGGGCCCGAGGAAGGTGCTCACGCCGCCGAGCATGACCATGAAGATGCCCTCGCCGGACATGGTCCAGTTCGCGAACTCTGGATAGGCAGCCGAGACGAACAGCGCCATGATCGTCCCGCCAACGGCCGCGAAGACGCCAGCGATGATGAAGGCGGTAAGCTTGGCGCGGAAGACGTTGATGCCGAGGAAGCTCGCCCGGTCCGGATTGTCCCGGATCATGCGCAGCGTGTAGCCAAACGGAGATTCGGCGACGTGTCGCATGGCCAGCAGGCCGAGGATCATGAGCACGACGCTGAATGCGTAGCGATGGCTCTCGAGGGTGAGATCCACGCCGAAGAAAACCGGCCGCGGGATGCCGCCCGTCAGACCCTGGTCGCCTCCGGTGAGCGGCACCCAGGCGATGATCAGGCTGTGGATCAGCATCTGGAACGCCAGTGTGATGAACGAGAAGTAGATGTCCTTGAGGCGGATGCTGATGGCGCCGACGACCGTGGCGAGAATGGCGGTCGAGACGACCGTGATCGCGAGCGCCACCGGAATCGAGACGCCGAGGCGTTGCATCGAAAGCCCGAAGCAATAGGCGCCGAAGCCGAAGAACATGCCATGGCCGAACGACACCATGCCGGTGTAGCCGACCAGCAGGTTGAGCGACGTCGCGAAGAGGGAGAAGGCCGCAACGCGGATGACGAGGTCGGTCAGTGCCTTGCTCGGCCATAGGATCGGCAGCAAGAGGATGACCACCAGAGCCATAGCGGCGATCATCAAATCACGTTTGAAGGTCGGGCGAGAGGCGATCATGGATCAGGCCTCCTTGCCGAGCAGTCCGCTCGGCTTGAGGACGAGAATGATCCCCATCAGCAGGAACATCAGGCCTTCGACGAATAGCGGGAAGCCCATCGACCCGAACGCTCTCACGAGACCGATGAGAATGGACCCGAGCAGAGCACCGGCAATCGAGCCCATGCCACCGATAACCGTCACGATGAAGGACTCGATCAGAATAGAGAAGCCCATGCCGGAGGTCAGCGAGCGCACCGGCACGGCGAGGCCGCCCGCAAGGCCTGCGAGCATTCCCCCCAAGGCGAAAACGGCGCCGTAAATGACGCCGGTATTGATCCCGAGCGCCGAGACCATGCTGGGGTTGACGGCGGCGGCGCGCACGACGGTTCCAAATCGCGTGCGGGTGATCATCAGCCACAGCCCCAACGATATCAGCAGCGTGACGATGATCAGGAACAGATAGAAGACCGGGATGATGCCGCCAGCGACGAAGAATGGCGGTGCATGGAAAGCATCCGGCATTCCCATTGACTTGAATTCGGGACCCCAGACGATCTTGACGACATCATCGAGGATCAGGATGAAGGCGTAGCAGACCAGAAGCTGCATCAGCACGTTCGAGCCGTAGACTTTGCTGATGAAAAAGCGCTCGAACACGATCGCGAACAGTCCGACACCCGTTGCTGCCGCGAGCACGGCGAGCAGATAGCTTCCGGTCACCCCATTCACCGTGTAGGCGAGGTATGCGCCCATCATGTAGAACGAGCCGTGAGTGAAGTTCACGACTTTGAGCACACCGAAGATCAAGGTCAGGCCAGCGGCGACCAGAAACAGCAGTAAGCCGATGATGAGCCCGCTGGTTGTCTGAGTGACGATGCAGGATGCCGTCGAAAGGCAGCCTGTGAGTGCGGCGAGATCCAAGATTCACCTCGGCAGCAGATGAGCGGCGACGCGTCCGCCGCGGCCCGGAGCAGTGTCCGGATCCGCGGCGGGGAGGTCAGGCTGAGCGTCAGATGTAGTTGTTGCGCTTCTTCCAGTCCGCTTCGAGCTCGAAAATGACCTTCCAGTCACCCGGCACGACATTCGGCACGTATGGCTCGTTTGGAATCGTCGTGCCCCAGCCGACGGCGTATCCGACGACGGTCTGATCCTCGGCCCGCATGGTGATCGTGCCATCGGTTCCGAACGGCGACTCGATGGTCAAACCGCGCAGCACATCTGCGATCTTCTTGCCGTCGGTCGAATTAGCCTTCTTGGCGGCTTCCGTGAGGAAGTGAACGGCGGTGGCATTCTGCCAGGACCAGTTGGTCGGATACTCCTTGTAGCGGGCGCGGTATTCGTCAGCCCAGGCTGCGTTCCGTGGCGTGTTCGGGAAGGTCTTGATGTAACGGTTCCCCGAGTGGATGCCCTTGGGCAGATTCTTCACGACCGTGAGAGCCGTGTAGTCGGCCATGTTGACGGCGAACACCTGCATCTGCGCGAACATCGCATAGATGTTGCCCTGGTCGATCCAGGAGGTCAGGTCGCCGCCCCACAGGCACGAGTAGAGCGCCTGCGGCTTCGCCTGGATGACCTTCGTGATGACTTCGGTGTAGTCCGGCTGGAACAGCTTCGGCCAGGCCTCGCTGATCAGTTCGACCTCGGGATGGAAGTGCTTCAGATACTCCATGAACAGCTGCGTTGAATCGCGGCCGTAGGCGTAATCCGGCGAGCACGTCGCCCACTTTGTCAGCTTGTTGGCCTTCGCGAACTGCGCGGCGTAGGAGCCGCCGGCAATGGAATCGTGAATACCCTGCCTGCAGAGGCGGAACGCATTCGGAATGCGCAGCTTGGGGTCTGCAGTGAGCGAGGATGTTTCCGAGTTGGTGTGCAGGCAGAGGATACCCAGATCCTTCGCCACCTCATGAACCGCGAACCCGCCGGCCGAGGACTCGCCGTCGATCAGGATTTCGCAGCCTTCGGTATTAACCAGCTCGCGCGCGACGCGGGCAGCTTCCTGGGGCTGGCCCTTGGAGTCACGGATCACCATCTCGATCTGGCGACCGACGAGGCCGCCCGCCGCATTAACCTTTTCCACCTCCATCAGCACGGAATTGCGCGAGGATGTGCCGAGCTGAGCGACGCGGCCCGACAAGGTCGTCGGCATGCCGATGCGGATCGTCTTGGATTGCGCCTGAACGATATTCGGCGCGAAGAGCATTGCCGCACCTCCGGCGGCGGCGCCTTTCAGCACTGTGCGGCGATCGGGAAGTCCATTCTTTGCAGCCATTGTGTCCTCCTCATCAGATTTGTTTTGTTGTTTAAGCGACGTTTCCTTGAGCAGAGTCTGCGTCACTAGGCTGAGCGACGTCAAGGTGATCTGCGACTCATGATTCACCTCAGTTGCGTTTGTTCCATCCGTCAGCTGATGATCGCGTGTCGCAATGATTGGCAGTCCGTCTGGTCTGCTTTGGCATGGTGCATCTCTTCGGCGAGATGCAGATCCGGTGGCGGATCGTCAGGATATGCAACGAGTAGGTTGTGGGCCGAGGTGGTACCGTCTCCATGCTACCCTCGTTCCCCGATCGAATAGACAGCCTGTCCGGCGGCAATAGTAGGACCATCGCGCGACAAGTCGTGGATGGCGACCGAGACGTGAACGGTGCCGGGTCCTTGCACTGCCGTGGCGAGAGTAACGAGCGTGTCGGATGTCGCCACGGCGGGGAATCCGACTGAGAGGCTCTCGAGTTTCAGCGGACCAGCGGACCCTTCGGCAGCGGCCGAGCTTGCGACGCGTTCAATGACATCGAGAAGAACGTTTCGGCGTACCGCGCCTGTTTCATCGCGATCCGCTTCCGTTAGATTGACCGTAAGGCTCGTTGCGCCAGACGCATCCGTCACGAGCTGTGCATCGGCCAGGCGCTGATCGTGGCTGGCAGCATCCGGCGCGATGCTCCGCCGACGGCGGCGGTTCGGGCCGGGCTCGGTGCCGCCATAGAGCACGCCCCCACGAACGAACTTCATGTAGGCTTGCTCGACCCAGGAAGGCAGGCGACCCGCATGCCCGGATCCGATGGTGTAGCGGTAGCTCAGGTAGTTGCGGGCGGCCAGCAACGTGTAGACGATGACCTCGAGCTCGCGCGGGTCGAAACCCGGCATTTCGCCTTTCGCATGGCTGCGCGAGAGGGCCCGCATGTAGCCGGCAGCCATGTTGCGCATGTGATCGTGAAAGGCCTTGGGCGCGAACGTTTCCGCCTCGTTGAGGATGCGGTAAAATTCCGGCCGCTCCGCCAGAAAATCGAAATAGGCGCGAAATCCGATTTCCTCACGCCGCAGGCTGTCGGTTTCACCAGCCAAGCGCTGGTGAATGAACTCCAGCACCTCGCCGCCGAGCTCGGGCAGGAGCTGATCGAAGAGGTCCTGCTGGGTCGCGAAGTAATTGTAGAAGGTGCCCTGTGCAATCTCAGCCAACGCGGTGATTTTGGCCACAGAGGCGTTTGCGTAGCCTTCCGCGCCGACCACCTTGGCTGCGGCATCGATCAGCCTCCGGCGAGTCTCGAGCGCGCGGTCAGCGCGCGTCCGTCGGCCGGAATGCCCCGCCGCTGATTGTGGACGCGATGGCTTGGTTTTCTTGTCGAGCATCCCTGACCTCGTGCTCATGCATAACTCCCGGCGAACGGCCGGTCAACGAATACGAACCGTGGCTCATCATTCATTTTGCTTGACAGTTTCTGGGGGGTGCTCTGAGAATGTATCCGGTTTGAGCCGATCCGACTGGAGAGCAGCTTGGCTGACGTGGACAGGGCATCCCCATTAGCCCTTTTGCGGGTCATGCACTTGATCCGTGAAGCCGAGATGCGCCTCGCCCAACTCTTCGCCGATGGCGAGATCCCCGGCTTCATCCATCTTTCGGTCGGGCAGGAAGGTGTTGCAGCGGGCGTCTGTGCCGCGCTGGAGCCGCGCGATACGCTGGCGTCGAACCACCGCGGGCACGGGCATGCCATCGCCAAAGGTCTGGATCTCGACCGGTTCTTTCTCGAGATCATGGGCAAGAGCGAGGGGATCTGCGGCGGCCGTGGCGGCTCCATGCACGTCGCCGATGCGGCGGTTGGGATGCTCGGTGCCAACGGCATCGTCGCGGCCGGTCTTCCGATCGCGGTCGGCAGTGCCCTGGCGCATCAGGTCCGGGGGACAGGAGCCGTGGCAGCGGCGTTCTTCGGTGACGGCGCCCTTGCCGAAGGCGTGATGCATGAGAGCTTCAACCTGGCGGCAATCTGGAAGCTGCCGGTGCTTTTCATCTGCGAGAACAATGGCTGGTCGGAGTTTTCGCCGACCGCACGCCAGCTGGCTGCTGATCCATGCGCCCTTGCCCGGGCGCACGGCATTGCCGCTGATGCCGTCGATGGGAATGACGTGTTAGCGGTTTGCGCGGCGGCGCAGAAGCTCGTCACCGAAATCCGCGAAGGTGGCGGTCCGCGTTTTCTCGAATGCCGGACCGTGCGCGTGCGGGGGCATTTTGAGGGTGATCCGCAGAAATACCGGCAGAGCGAGAACGCTGCGATCGGTGATGAGAACGATCCAATTTACCGGCTCGAACGGCGGCTGGCGGCAGATGGTGTTCCGGCGGAGGAGATAACGGCAGCGTCCCGCTTGGCAACCGAGCGCGTCGCGGCGGCTGTCGCGCGGGCTCGGAAGGGCAGTCGGCCCGACTTCGCGGCCGCACTCGCTGATGTCTATTCGCGCGGAGCAGGGCAGAGTGGCTGAGGTGCGCTTCGGACAGGCCATCAATCGCGCGCTCGCCGACGCCATGGCGAGCGATCCTACCGTCGTGCTGTTCGGCGAGGACGTTGCTGCGGCCGGCGGCCCGTTCGGCGTCACGCGCGGGTTGCTCGACAAGTTCGGCCCGGAGCGGGTGCGCGATACGCCAATTTCGGAGGCGGCCATCGTCGGCGCAGCGGTCGGCGCGGCGATGAGCGGGCTGAAGCCGGTGGTCGAAATCATGTTCATGGATTTCGTCACCCTGACGATGGATGCGCTCGTTAACCAGGCGGCGAAGGCTCGCTTCATGTTTGGCGGCCAGTTCTCGATTCCGATGGTCGTGCGCATGCCGCACGGCGGCGGCATCAGCGCAGGGCCGCAGCACTCACAATGCCTCGAAGGCTGGCTGACGCATGTGCCGGGGCTCAAGGTTGTCTGCCCGGCGACGATCCCGGATGCCTATGGGCTCATGCGGGCCGCCATCTCCGATCCCGCCCCGGTCATCGTCATCGAGAACAAAAGCCTTTACGCGGTAAAGGGTGAGTTGCCTGACGCCATGCCTCTCGGCGTGATCGGCACGGCGGCGACCGTGAGGCCCGGACGCGATGTCACGATCGTCACCTATGGGGCCATGGTGGCGGTGGCGCAGTCGGCTGCGACGGCGCTGGCGCGCGACAACATCGAGGCGGAGGTGATCGACCTGCGCACGCTCCAGCCGTGGGATGAAGCCGCCGTGCTGGCGTCACTCGCCAAGACGCATCGGCTGGTGATCGTGCACGAGGCAGTGGAAGCATTCGGTCCGGGTGCCGAGATTGCCGCTCGCATGGCGGATGTCGGATTCGATGAACTCGACGCGCCTATCGTGCGCGTTGGCGCACCCTTCATGCCGCCGCCGTTCGCGAAGAACCTCGAAGAGCGCTACCGCCCGGATGCAGAACGCATCGCGGCTGCTGTTCGGCGCGTGATGGCCTGAGACGCAGGATACGACATGAGCACCGAAAGCAGCATTCTGACGGAAGTGTCCGATGGTATCGCCGTCGTCACCATAAACCGGCCGAAAGTCCTCAATGCGCTCGACATCCCGACGTTGCTCGAACTCGAGCGGCAGTGGGTGGGGCTCGAGGGCGATGCCGCGGTTCGCGCCATCATCATTACGGGTGCGGGCGAGCGCGCGTTCGTCGCGGGTGGCGATATTGCGGATCTGAAATCGCGGCAGGGGCTCGCGCATTACCAGGAGTTCGCCGAGATCGTGCACCGGGTCTTCCGGCGCATTGAGCTCTGCGACAAGCCCACCATCGCCGCGGTCAATGGCTGGGCGCTCGGCGGCGGCACGGAGCTGATCCTGGCGACGGACATTCGCATTCTGGCCGATACGGCGAGGCTGGGGCTGCCGGAGATCACGCTGGGCCTTTTCCCTGGCGCTGGCGGGACGCAGCGGATCATCCGCCAGGTGCCACTGTGCCGGGCCAAGGAGATCATGTTCACC
>JAEZHL010000022.1 GCA_023416575.1 Pseudomonadota bacterium | reverse complement strand
TGGTTCTGTCATTTCTCGGCGCCGCGCGGCGGGGCTGGCAGGCGCTGGCGGAGGCCGTTGAAGGCGAACCAGGGGTCCTTCCCGATGCGGACCAGGCGCTCGGGCACCGAGAAGATGTCGAAGGTCGTTGGGTCGAGGCGTGGGGTGAGCTCGCTCCAGTCGAGAGGAGTGGCGACCGGGGCGCCTGTTTTCGCCCGCGGCGAGTAAGCCGCGATCGAGGTTGCGGTCGGGGCGTTGCGCAAATAGTCGATGAAGATTCGTCCCTTCCGTTGCGCTTTGGGGATCTTCGTCAGAAAGCGGTCGGGTGCATCCGCCGCTATCGCTTCCGCCGTCGCCTTGGCGAACGCCTTGGCAGCTGGCCATTCATACCGGCGCTCGATGGGAACCTCGACGTGCAGCCCCTTGCCGCCCGTGGTCTTGACGAAGGACACGAGCTGCACCCCCACGAGCGCCTTGCGAACATCGAGCGCGGCGGCGACGACATCGCGGAATTGCAGCCCCTCGCCGGGATCGAGGTCGAACACGATCCTGTCGGGCCGGAGCGGGCGGTCGATCCGCGATCCCCAAGGGTGGATCTCGAGAACGCCCATCTGGACGAGCGCGATCAGGCCCCGCACATCGCGAATGAAGAGATATGCCCCGGATTCCTCGAAGCCTTCGATCTGCACCTCGCTTACCTCGCGCGGCACGCCCGAGCCGGCGTGGCGCTGGAAGAAGCACTTTCTCTGCCGGCCTTCCGGACAGCGCACGAGGCTGATGGGCCGCTTGGTGACGTGAGGCAGCATGTGTGTGGCGACGCGGCAGTAATAGTCGGCCAGCGCGAGCTTGGTGATGCCCTGCTCGGGAAAGAGCACCTTATCCGGACTGGTGAGGCGGACGCCCTCGACGCTGATCGCATTGTCCTCGCGGGATGCCACGTCAGTGCTCCAATAGCTCCTGGACGAGTTGCGGGCTGAGCTCACGTTCGAGTTGATCGAAGGTGCACTGTTCGGGCGCCTTGTCGGGCCGCCACCGCAGCAGGCGCGTGCCATGGCGGAAGCGATTGCCGGTGATGTGATCGTAGCCGACCTCGACGACGAGCTTGGGCCGGAGAGGCTCCCATTCGCCCGTGCGGTCGGTGCTCCACCGGCTCGGTCCGCCCGGTGCATCGCCGGTGAAGCCAGGTGGCGCGACGAGCCGTTCGAGCTGCCGCGTCAGGCTCGGGCGCTCGGCGTTGCTGATGGATGAGGTGAAACCCACGTGATCGAGCCGGCCGGCGTCGTCGTAAAGGCCGAGCAGCAGCGAGCCGACCAGCCGCGAGCCGCGCTCATACCGGAAGCCGCCGACGACGCAGTCGGCGGTCCGCATCGGCTTGACCTTCAGCATCGTGCGCTCGCCCGGCCGGTAGGGCCCATCTCGCCGTTTCGCCACGACGCCGTCGAGGGAGGTGCCGCTTTTGTCGAGCCAATCCTGTGCCGTCGCGCGGTCCCGGGTTGCTGGCGAGAGCCACAGTGCCGCTTCCCGCCGATGCGCCGCGTGAAAGGCTTCGAGCGCCTGACGCCGTTCGCTGAGCGGGGCAGCGACGAGACTGCGGCCGCGGGTGTCGAGCAGGCAATCGAACAGGATGTACGTTGCCGGCGTCTCGGCGGCGAGCTTCCTGATGCGACTTGCGGCGGGATGGAGCCGGAGCTGCAGCGCATCGAAGGCGAGAGCACCACCCGCCGCGATCGCGAGCTCGCCATCGAGGGCGAACGGGTGATTCCGCAGGCGCTGCAGCAGGGCGACGATCTCGGGAAAGAAGCGCGCAAGCGAGCGGCCGGACTTCGATCTGAGCTCCACCTCGGAGCCCGCCTTGAAGGCCAGGCAGCGGAACCCGTCCCATTTCGGCTCGAACTGCCATCCGCCGCCTTCGGGGAGCCGATCGACGAGCTTCGCCTCCATCGGCAGCAGACCGGCAGGCAGGGGGAGGTCGGCAACGCCGATCTCCTTGCGCTCGCGCCCGCTCCGGCCCGGTCTCGTCATCACGCACTCCGCTGCCAATCCGTCGGCAGGTTGCCTGACGGGACAACGCGGCTCAGGCCCTCTCGCGTTCCCCTTGGAGGTGCAACTATGGTCAGGCCTGCGGGAAGTTGACCTCCCAGACCGGTTTCAGCTGCGGCAGCTCGTCGGCCGTGAGGGCGATCCGGTGGAGCTTGGGCGCGTTGGCCGCGAACCAATCGCGCTGCGGCCGCCAGCGGGTCATGGTGCAGACGTAGATGTCGATGGCCGAGAACCGGCCCTCCAGGAACCAGGGCTGCGCTGTCGCGTGCGCATCGACGATGCCCCAGAGCCGCTTCGCGTGTGCATCGACATTGGCGCGGAACGCAGTTTGGGCTTCCTCGCCGGGCACGAAGCGCGACGGGTCGTCGGCGAACGTGAAGGTTGGGTAGATGTTCGCCACCAGGAACACGAGCCAGCGCAGAAAGCGCGCTCGCTGAGGCTCGCCCGGAGCAGGCACCAGGGAATTGCTCGCGGCGACATCGGCAAGATGGAGCGTGATCGCTGCGCTCTCGGTCATCACCTCGCCATCCGGGAGCAGCAGCGCCGGAACCTGGGCGACAGGATTGATCGCCTGCAGGCGCGCGCGGGCTTCGGTCGAGGCGAATGGATCCTCGATCTCTTCGACCGTGTAGTCGAGGCCGTACCAGGCGAGCTGGGCCTCGACCAACACCGAACCCCAGCCGGGTCTTCCGAACAGTTTGAACATGCCTTGCACCCCATCGTCTGCTGTAGGAAGTCTTCAGCCTTGGGCAGATTCATCTGGCGAGCGGTCGGTTCCCCGGCGCGACGGCAGAGCGATTGACACCCGTGATCGATTGCCAGACGTATAGTGACGTTCAGAGACTGGGGAATTCATGGCAAATCCGATCCTTGTGGAGGTGTTGCGCGGCGAGCGTGTGGAAAGCCGGCATCGCGGCTCGGTGGCCCTTGCGGGCCCAGATGGGCGGCTCGTGTTCGCCCTCGGCGAGGTGCATCGGCCCGTGTTCCCGCGCTCGGCGATCAAGGCCATCCAGTGCCTGCCGCTCATCGAAAGCGGCGCTGCGGACCGGTTCGAGTTCGGCGCACCGGAAATCGCGCTCGCCTGCGCTTCGCACAGCGGCACGGCACGGCACGTGAGCGTGGCTCGCGGCATGCTGGTCAGGGCAGGGCTCGATAGCGCGGCGCTGGGCTGCGGGGCGCACGAGCCGCTATCCGCCGCTGCCGCACGGGGGCTGATCGTGGCGGATGAGCCGCCGACGCAGCTTCACAACAACTGTTCCGGCAAACACGCGGGGATGCTCGCGACGGCCGTGCATCTGGGCGAGCCGATCGACGGCTATTGGAAGCCGGATCATCCGGTCCAGGTGCGGATCGCGGCCGCGTTGGAGGATCTGACCGGCGCCCCGGCTGGGCAACAACAGGTCGGCATCGATGGCTGCTCGGCGCCGAACTGGGCGATCCCGCTCGCGAACCTGGCGCGGGGCTTCGGCCGTCTGGTCACCGGGGAGGGGCTGTCTCCGGCGCGTCGGGCTGCGGTGCAGCGCATCCTCGAAGCCTGCTGGGCAGAGCCGGAGCTCGTGGCCGGACCGCAGCGGCTCGACACCGACCTGATGACACGCTGGCCGGGCATCGTCTTTCTCAAGACCGGCGCGGAAGGGGTCTATTGCGGCGGCATCCCGGCGCGCGGGTTCGGGTTCGCGCTGAAGATCGACGATGGCGCCAAGCGCGCGTCCGAGGTGGTGGTCAGGGTACTGGTTCAGCGGCTCGTTGCCGAGGCGCGCGATCTCGCCACCGAGGAGACACTGCCCAATTGGCGGGACTTACCGGCAGCCTCCATCCGGCCGAGTGCGGAGCTGCGCGCGGCACTTGCGAGAGCTGGCCTTTAGGCGACAGGTTGGCCGAGGGTCGCGGCGAGGATCTCGAGGCTGCCTTCCAGCGCCTGATCCCAATCGAGGCGAACGGCAGTCCGCCGGGGTGCGACATCTGCGGCATCACGGAGGGCGGGCGGCAGATGGATGAAGCCGCTGCGCATCGGCCACGCAGCGCTAAGTGCCCGCTCGAGTGAGCCATAGAGCACCGCGTTGCACAGATAGCCGCCGGCATCATGCGAAAGGCTGACGGGCAGCGACCGCCGGCGCAGGCGCTCGATGATGCGCGCCGTCGGAATGCTGGCCGCGAGCACGTCAGGACCGGCCAGTGACAGGCGTCCGGACGGTGGCAGGAGTCCAGCGGCATCCGTGATGAGTCGCGCGCGATTGAGTCCGCGCGATTCGATGGTGAAACCGACGGACGTCCGCGCCACGCCAAAATGCAGCACGACGGCCGGCTTAAGCGCGTCGAGCAGCTCCGCGACGGCAGCGGGACCGGCGCGCCACTCAGTCGGTAGTACGGCCGCTTCGATGTGATGCCCGCGCCACCGCCTGCGCGCCAGGCTCGCCAATTTCGGCACGAGCCGTGTGGTGACGTTCTCCGGCACCCCGGGGAAGGGGCCGAAGCCGGTGAGCAGGATCGAGGAGCGCCGCTGGGACATCTTCCCTTTTTCGTAACGGCTGGGCTGGACCGCAACAGCAATTTGGCCGCGCCTCTCCCCGGCGGCAAGCCATTGCCCGGGCATTTCGAAAGGGCGCAGCTCGCCCCCTCACTCCCCGATGCAATCATACATCCCCGGTAACGCGGCCAGTGACCGCTGCCGAGCGTCAGAACGGGTGATACTGGCAGAGTACGGTCTCAGACAGCGGCTCGCCGGCAAGCCGCAGGTACACCCTGACCTCGACCGGCTCGGAACCGTCAGCCGCGAGGTCGAACTGGGCGCGCCAATGGCCGGGGACGTCGTTGGGCACCGCCTCGGTGAAGACATGGGATGTCTCGCCCCGGGAGGTCGTAATGACGACCTCGGGCAGCGTGCCGTTGGGCAGGTTGACGAGCGGCCCGCCCAGGAACTCCATGACGAACTTGCGCCTGTCGCTCGGCCGCGGCTTGCCGGGCTCACCGCCGCGGCCAATCCGCAGCGCCACCGCCCGCGCCAACGGAACGGGATCCGGCTCTTCCGCCTGCCAGTAGAGCTTGTAACGGTAGGCGTAGGACTGGCCCGCCGTCGCCGGCTCCGCCGGCACCCAGGCGGCGACGATGTTGTCGTGGATCTCGTCGTCGGTCGGGATCTCGATGAGCTGCACCGTTCCCTTGCCCCAGCTGCCGACCGGCTCGATCCACAGCGAGGGGCGGCGCTCGTAGGCGACGCCGTCGAGGTAGTTCTCGACGGAGCGGTCGCGCTGCATCAGGCCGAAGCCACGCGGGTTCTCGTCGCTGAACGCGGAGGTGATTGTCCGCGGCGGGTTGTTGAGCGGCCGCCAAATCCGCTCTCCCGATCCGGTCCACATCGCCAAGCCGTCGGAGTCGTGCACCTCCGGACGCCAGTCGATGGCCTGAGGCTTCACCGTCTCCGAGAACCAATACATCGACGTCAGTGGCGCGATGCACAGACGATGGACACTGCGGCGCAGATGGATCTCCTGCTCCACGTCCATCGTCACGGCCTGTTCGCGTCTCATCACGAACCGGAAGGCGCCCGTGATGCTCGGGCCATCGAGCAGCGCGTAGAGCGTGACCTCGTTCGAGCCGTCCTTCGGGGTTTCGATGTAGAAATCGGTGAAGTCCGGGAACTCCTCCGCGACACCGGCGACGGCCGGGTCGATGGCGATGCCGCGGGCCGAAATCCCGTACTGATACTCGGAGCCGATGGCGCGGAAATACGAGGCGCCGAGGAAGGCCACCCAGTCGTTCTTGCGCCAGTCGAGCGTCTCGCCTTCGCGGCGGCCTGGATGGCCGTTCCGGTTTTCCTGCAGACGGAACCCGGCAAACCCTGCCGTCTCGGGAAGCTGGCGGGCAAGTGAGTTGGCCGGCATGTCGAAGTACTCGGGCCGGTAGACGATCTCCTTCGCCTCGCCCCCGGCGACGACATGCATGTGCACCGTTTTCGAGAAGTACTGGCCGAGGTGGAAGAAGGTCACCGGGAACTGGCCCGGACCCTCGGCGAACAGCGCGTACTCTGGCTTGTAGCGGAGCGTGCCGTGCGCGGCGTAGTCGATCTGCTGCACGATCTCAGGCGCTGGCCGGGGCGGCGGCACATAGGTGGCCTTCGCAAGCGCCCGCGCGCGCTCCTTCAGCCCGTCATACGAGAATGCCGCACCGGGCCCAAAGGCCAGGCCGCTCGCTGACTGCGCCGGCCATGCAAAACCTCCGGCCGCAAGCGCCGTGAGCAGCGCACGACCACATCCGACGATCACCGCGCGGCGATCGACACCATCTTTCATCATGCAACCCTGCACTCTGCTGTTCCCACGCGCCTTGGACGAGGCACGTTTGTCAATCGTGTGGCATTCAGAATTAGCTTTCTGCACCAACTGTTTGGAGGTGTCACTTCGAACCAGGAGGCGCCGGAGTTGCCAATCACCGCTTCACCTTCACCACGGTCTCCGGAGGGCTGCCCTGCACAACGGAATTGTATGTCGTCGCACGATGGGCTTACGATCGACCATTCTTGAAGTGCCCGCCGGAGGGACGTCAAAAGGGGCAGCCCCGGCGCGCACGGGTCGTACAGGAGGAAGGCATGGCGGGCATTCTCATCGTCACGGGCGGTAGTCGCGGGATCGGCGCCGTGACGGCACGGCTCGGCGGCGCGCGGGGCTATCACGTCGCCGTCAACTACAACCGCAATCCGGAGCGCGCCCAGGCTGTCGTCGACGACATCGAGCGCGCTGGCGGTCGGGCAATCGCCGTCCAGGCGGATGTCGGCGTCGAGGCCGATGTCGTGCGGTTGTTCGAGACGGTGGACCGGGAATTCGGACCCGTCACCGCACTCTTCAACAACGCGGGCATTGTGCACCGGAACAAGCCAATCACGGAGTTCGGGCAGGCTGAGCTCGATACGATGTGGCGCGTCAACATTTCGAGCCAGTTCCTGTGCGCGCGCGAGGCGGCGAAGCGCATGTCCACCAAGCTCGGTGGCCAGGGTGGCGCCATCGTGAACATGTCGTCGGCGGCAGCGCGCCTGGGCGGGCCCAACGGCGCGCTGGCCTACGCCGCCTCCAAGGGCGCGATCGACACCTTCACGCGCGGCCTCGCCCTGGAGCTTGCGCCGCAGGGGATCCGGGTCAACGCCGTCCGTCCGGGGCTGATCGAGACGGAGATCCACGACGACATGGGCGATAAGGAACGGCTCGCCCGGTTGGGGCCGACCGTTCCGCTGGGGCGGACGGGCAAGCCGGAGGAGGTGGCCGAGGCGGTGCTGTGGCTGCTCTCGCCACAGGCCTCCTATGTCACCGACAGCTACGTCGATATCGGCGGAGGGCGCTGACCGGAGTGAGGTCCGTGCGGGGACCTTTTTCTCACGGCGCGCGTTTCAGCAATCTCAGGCGATGGCGCCCCGTCATCGCTGCCGGATCAGCGCGTGCGGGGACGCGGCCATGCGTCAGAGCAGAGCTTGGATCAAGCGCTCGATCGTCAACGCCACGCTGATCGTGGCTGCGGCACTCGCCGCCGTGGCGCTGGTAATCGCCGGGACCATTCCTTCACTGACGGGAACGATCGCTGTCAACGGCCTGACGAAGCCCGTTGCCATCGTGCGCGACAGCAACGCCGTGCCGCACATCACCGGCGCGAGCGTCGAGGACATTTACCGCGGGCTCGGCTTTGCCCACGCACAAGACCGCCTCTGGCAGATGGAGATGCTGCGCCGCGCCGGGCAGGGCCGCCTGTCGGAGATCTTCGGCGAACGGACGCTCGATGCGGACATTTTCCTGCGCACCCTGGATCTCAGCGGCCATGCCGAGCGAAGCCTTACGGCGCTCCCGGCTGACGCGAGGCGGCTGCTCGAGGCGTATGCGGCCGGCGTCAATGCCTTTATCCAGCGGCGGACGGGGCTGCTGGAGTCGCGATTGCCGCCCGAGTTCCTGTTGCTCGGCCATGACCCTGAGGTTTGGCGGCCATCTGACAGCGTCACCATCGCCAAGATCATGGCGCTCAACCTCAGCACCAACATCGCCGCCGAGATTCAGCGGCTGACGCTTGCCGCGCAAGGGCTGTCTCCTGCCGAGATGGCCGACGTCATGCCACTGAACATCTCCGAACGGCCGCCGCCCTTGCCGGAACTCACGCAGCTCTATCCGCTGCGCCGGTTGCCTGCTGCGGCACCTAGCGAGCAGAGGGCCGCAATCGACGAGCTCTTCGGCGCTGGCGCCTCGAACAGCTGGGTGCTGGCGGGATCGCGGGCCGTGTCCGGCAAACCGCTGCTCGCCAACGATCCGCACTTGCGGCTCAGCGCGCCGTCGATCTGGTATCTTGCGCACCTCGCGCTCGAAGCTCCCGCGGGGCCCGCCAATGTGGTCGGTGCGACGTTGCCCGGAACGCCGGTCGTCGTGCTCGGCCGTGGCGACACGCTGGCCTGGGGCTTCACCAATACTGAAGCCGATGTGCAGGACATCTTCGTTGAGCGCATCAATCCCAGCAACCCCGAGGAGTATCTGACACCCGACGGCTGGCGTCGCCTCGACATCACCATCATGGAGATCCGCGTCGCGGATGGCCCGACGCGCTATGTCGAGCGTCGCCGAACCCGGCACGGCCCCGTATTGCCGGCGAGCTTCCGCAATCTCGGGCAGATCCTCGCGCCGGGGTACGTCGCGGCCCTGCAATGGACGGCCCTCAGCGATGACGACACGACGGTTGCCGCCGGCCTGATGGATTTGAACATCCGCAGCGTCGCCGCCTATCTCGAACGCGCGGCACGGCTTTATGTCGTCCCGATGCAGAGCATGGTCGTCACCGACACCGAGGGTCGCATCGCCATGATCGCACCGGGGCGCCTGCCGATCCGGCACCCGGAGAACAGGATCGCCGGCCGCGCGCCCGTTCCGGGCTGGGACGCGACATACGACTGGCAGGGCTTCGTGCCCACTACGGAGCTTCCGCGCGTCGTCGACCCGGCCCAGGGCGCCATCGGCACGGCCAACGCGCGTATCGTCGGCGACGACTACCCGCACCTCATCACCTACGACTGGGAGGCTGACTATCGCGCGCGCCGCGTCGAGGAAATCGTTACCAGCCGGTCGGGGCACGACATGAGGACGATGCAGGCAGCACAGCTCGACGTGTTCTCACCGGCATTCGCCGAGCTCGCTCCGCTGATGATCGAAACGGCCCGTCCGGCTGTCGTGGCGAATCAGGATGTTCTCGACAAGTTGAGCCGCTGGGATGCCACGATGCGGGCCGACATCGCGGAACCGTTGATTTTCATGGCGTGGTTGCGGGAGACGGTTCGCGCCGTTTTCGCCGACGAGCTGGGGCCGGCTTTTCCCTTGTTTTTCAGTCCACGCGCAAATGCGATGATTCGAATATTCAAGGGTGAAGCAACGAGCCGCGATTGGTGTGACGACATCACGACCGGCGTGAAAGAAACCTGCGGCGAACTGTTGGCTAAATCGTTGCGGCAGGCGCTTCTTGATCTCGAAATCGAGTTCGGCGCCGACCGTCAGCAGTGGTCCTGGGGTAGGGCGCACGTCGCTCTCGGAGAGAATCAAGTTTTTGGCGAGCTGCCGCTCGTAGGCCGGTATTTCAATGTCGGAGGCCCTTCGCCGGGTGGGCCTTATACGCTCAATCGCGGCGTGACGGAGTTCGGCCGGGAGATGCCGTTTGCAAACCGGCATGCATCCACTCTTCGGGTGATCTACGACTTCGCAGACCTCGATGGCTCATTGTTCATGCAGCCGACGGGGCAGTCCGGCAATCCGTTCTCGCGATACTATCGGACATTTGCGACGCGCTGGGCCGAAGGTGGCTATATCCAGATCCGGACCGATCCTGCCGTCATCGAGCGTGACGCGATCGGGAAATGGCAACTCGTTCCGCCATCTCCACCTCACCGCTAGACGGCGATCGGTTGCGATGTCGGCCGCCGATCCGAGGCTGCGTGTGGAAGAGTTTCCGGCCAATCCAAGCGGCCGGAAACATTCGTTCATGCGGCCGCAGGATTGCGGATTTTCGCCGCGAACATGATCAGAAACAGAATGGAAGCTGCGAATACGAGCAGTGATCCGATGATCGCCAATATCGGTTGGCCATGGAACTGGGCAACTGGCAGACCCACGAGGAAAATCGGGGCGCCAATGGTGAACATCAGGAACTGAGGCTTTGCCAATGCAGATTGGCTGAGCCCCGGCCACAGGCGATGCGCAAAGCCGAAGAAGCCATGCATCACGAACCCGACCAGGTTTATGTGTGCATGCAGATGCATGTAGGTGAAGTCCTCAGCAATTCCCATACCGATGCCGAGTCCGATCCCGGCGACGATATAGAGGATCGCGATCAACAAGAAGTAAGCATCCAACCTCGCAGTCATGACAGTTTCCCCACTGAGCAAGAGGGGCCGGAAATTCTGCCTCATTCCGTGAGCTGTCAAGAAACTTCCGGGAGAATTTGCCTGATTGGCACGGAATAACTGTTCCCGCACATCACGATCCTGGCCCTTCAGAACGGATCATCCGTTCCGAATTTCGGTCTGCGCTTCTCCTTCAGCGACGCTAGACCTTCCTTGAGCTCCGGGCCAGAAAAGCCCAGGAACTCGAGTGCCAGCGAGGCATCGAAAGTCGGGCCGGCGAGGCGCAGCCAGTTGTTGAGCGCGTGCTTGGTCCAACGCAGCGCCGCCTGCGGTCCATCGGCCAGTCGCTCGGCAACCTGCAGCGCGGTCTCGACCACCTTGTCGTCATCGACCACCTTCGAGACGAGACCGATCCGCTCGGCTTCCTCGCCGGTCAGGGCATCGCAGGTCAGCAGGTAGTATTTGGCTTTGGCCATGCCACAGAGCAGCGGCCACACGATGGCGGCATGATCCCCGGCTGCCACGCCGAGCCGCGTGTGTCCGTCGATGATGCGCGCTCTGCGGCCGGCGATCGTGATGTCTGAGACCATGGCCGCGGCAAGGCCGGCGCCGACACAGGGGCCCTCGATGGCGGTGACCACGATCTTCGAGCAGTTGATGATGTTGTAGACGAGGTCGCTGGCCTCCTTCCAAACGCGAGATCGCACGGACCAGTCCTCCGCCATGCGCTCGATCATGTCGAGGTCACCGCCGGCGCTGAAGGCGCCACCCTCGCCACGGAGCACCACGACGGCCGTATCCGGATCCTTGTCGATATCGCGCCAGACATCGGCGAGCTCACGATGGCCGGTTTCATCCAACGCATTCAGCCGTCCCGGTTTCGATAGGATCACCTCCAGGATCCGCGGCCGCGGCCGCGCGAACTTCAGCGCCTGGTATTGGGCGAAACGGTCGGTCATCTGCTTTCCTCGCGCACGAACGGCAGCGAAGCCATCGGGCTCGCTCTCCAAAAAGCTGTAGGCGGCAAGATGCTGTCAGGCAACCGGATCGCCCCCCTGTTGCCGTATCGACACGCACGCGAGCCATCAATCAGGCTATGGACATTGAGCGATGTCGGATGGTCCGCGGCGCATACAAGGCGTACGCTGCGGTGCATCGATTGGGGGAGCACTCATGAAAAAGCTCGTGACCGCATTGTTTAGTGCCGTGGTGGTGCTGACACTGGCCAACGATGCTGGCTCGGTGAGCATGTTCGGCCGTCGCGGCGGTCCCGATCCGCAGCGTCCTGCGGTCCGGGTCGACCACTGGCCGAAGACCGTGGATGAGTTCCTTGCCGGCAACTACCTCGAGCGGGCCGATGTGGTGCTGACGCGGAGGGAGTGGGACCCGGCCTCGTACCTGATCCGCTGGGCCACCAAGTCACCCTTCTCGCACTCTGCGATGATCTTCACAGGGCCGGTGCATGAGCCGGGCTACGCGAGCACGTTCGTCATCGAGGCGTCCACCGGCGGCGTCGACCTGAGCAACTTCCGGGAATACGTTGACGACAAGAGCTCGATGATCGCGATCAAACGCCTCAAGAGCCGCTGGTTCGATGCCGCCAAGCAGAGCCGTGTCCGCGGCCTTCTGCTCGAGAACATCAAGGCCGATTACAACTACTGGGCGATCGTGAGGATCGCGCGGGACATCTGGTTTGGAATCCAGAAATCGATCGAGGGACAGGAACAGACCGTCGAGTCGTTCCGCGATAGCGACTGGACACCGCCCAACTCCTACATCTGCTCCGGCCTTGTGCAGGTCGGTTTCGTCGAGGCGATCTCCGAGTTCGTCCTCAGCCGCCAGCTTCCGCCGTCGGCCTTGAACGATGTCGTCTTCCATACCGGTGCCGCAAGCCGGCTGCCGCCACCGGAAGCCTGGCAGGATGCGCCGCCAGAGCTGATCGACGACGTCGTACCGCAGTTCCGGGCACAGCTCGCCACCGAGCTCGAAGCCGTGACGCCGGAGGATCTTGCGAAGAGCGAAAAGCTCGAGTGGCGCTACTTCATCCGCGGCGGCATGGTGCACAAGGTCAGCTCCTACGAGGAAGTGAAAGAGCTGATGAAGTAAGGCAGGCGACGCAATTCGGGCGCTAGTGTGTGCAGGGTGGCGCTGGCCCCAATGGCGGCTACGGCCGGGCCGAGGCAAGCTGCTCCAGCACGGCATGCGCGGCCGTGATGCGTGCGGGAATCGGCACGTTCCTGTTGGCCAGCATCACGATGCCGATCCGCTTTTCGGGCACGAACGCAACGTAGGCGCCGAACCCGTTCGTTGAGCCGGTTTTGTTGAACAAGGTCGGCTCGGAAGGAACAAGCGGCGGCGTGAGTTGTGTCGCCGGATTGGCTTCCAGGATCATGGTCATGGAGTTGCCGGCCAACAGTCTGTCGAGCGAGACCGGATAGGGGTATTGCTCCCAACCTAGCCCTTGCACCATGTCACCGGTCTTGAAGTAGCCGACGTGAGTGCCTTCGATGGCGCGCCGCAGCGGCTCCTCGAGGCTTTCCGGCCGGATATTCAGCTCGACGAAACGGATCAGGTCGGCAGCCGTGGATTTGGCCCCGTATGTTTCCGCATCGAGAGGACCCGGATTGACCCGTATGGGCTTGTTGGCCTTGTTGTACCCCCGGGCATAGGAGTCCTGTTCCGCTGTGGGACCCCCGACGAAACTGCGGCCGAGGCCGAGCTTGGGGAACAGCTCGGTTTCGAGCAGATCGGCGAATGTACCGCCCATCGCCCGGCTGATAATATGTCCGAATAAGCCGAGGCTCGGGTTCGAGTAGCGCCGCTGAACCCCCGGGGCAGCAGTCGGCTTCCATTGTCGGAAATAGGTCGCGATTTCAGTGTCGTTGGTAACGGAGTCGGGAAACTGCAGTGGCAGCCCGCCGGCAGTATAGGTCCCAAGGTTGAGCAGAGTCGCCTTGTCAATGGGGCTGTCGCGCAGTTGCGGCATGTACCTGCTCGGATGGTCGTCCAGTGAGACTTTGCCGAGAGCCTGCGCGTATGTGGCCAGCAGTGCGGTGAATGTCTTGGTGACAGAGCCGATCTCGAAGAGCGTGTCTTTCGTCACTGGCCTTTCGCTCTCTTTCGAAGCGACGCCATAGTTGAAGAAGTACTGTCGGCCACCGGCCGTGACCGCTACGGCGAGCCCTGGGACGTCGTGCTCCTCGATGAGCGGCCGCATGGCACTGTCCACGGCAGCCGCGATCTCGCTGGGAGTTTCGGCGGCACGGCTGGCGATGGTCAGCAGGCAGGAACCGACCATGGCCAGGGCAAGCGAGCTGGCTGCTCTAGCAATCGACGCCAATCGACCTCCTCATTCGGCTGATCGCACTCAGTTCAGTTCCCGGGTGGATAGCGCCAGAACGGACCTTTATCCGTCGCGATCCGCTCCAGAATGGGCACGCGCTTCTCGGGCGGGCGAGCGCCCGTCTGGATGAGGTTTTGGATGTCATTGAGCAGAACGGTTTTTTCCGCGTAGCCGGAGTGGTTCAGCGAGAACAGTTCGGTGTTGATCGCCGTCACGTCGATGGTGTCGACACCCGGCACGACGATCGGGCCATCGGGGGGCACGTCGCCCGCCCGGGGACCGCCCCAGAACTGGCGGGAAACCGAAAGCGCCCGGTCGTTGGCCGCGGCGTAGAGCGTCACACCACCGCTGATGCCCTGGATCTCCTGCGCCAGGAACTCGAACGTGTCACGATCCACATCCGGCGCGGCCAGGATCACCTGCGAGATCACCACGCCCTCCGGTGCCGAGCGGCGCAGGTCGCGCAACACCGGCAGCAGCAGCTGGTTGCCCATGCTGTGCGCGATGATGCTGACCGACTTGGCGCCCGTCTGCTTGGTGACGAGCTCCAGGAATTGACGGAAATAGGGCTCCGCGGCGCCCGCGCTTTCCCGGTCGTAGCTGTAGTCCTGCATCCCGAGCTGCCCCTTCGACGGCCAGCTGTAGAGGAAGGGCGCTCCATCGAATTTCAGGTCGTAGGCCACCTGGGCGGTGCGAAACACGGCGAACTCGAAGCTGGTGTTGAAGCCGTGGATGAACACCAGGGCATGGTCCTTGAACTGGTTGGACTCGCTGATGCGCTTGCGAACGAGCTCCAGGAACTCCTGCTCACCCACCTCGCGGATTTCCTTGATCGTGAAGTGCTTCTTGGGATCCTCCGACTCGCGCCAGATGACGATGTTGGTCAGCGGCAGATGATAAACCCAGGGCCGCTCGATCTGTGGCACCTGATGGGACTTCGGCACCGTGATGAGCGCATGTCCGAGCTGCAGGCGCCTGCCGCGGCCGGAATCGTAATCGATGCGCTGCGTGACCGACGAGCGCGCGCGGTCCGTTCCGTAGAAGACCGGGACCACGTCCCAGTCGGCATCCTCGGGGGGCGCTGCCGCGGCGGGTGGTGGTGGCGAGCTCGCCATCATGTCGTCCATCTTCGGCGCTGCGGCGGGCGGTTCAGGAGATGGCCGAGCCGCTTGCGGACGATAGCTCGCTGATGGCTGCTCCTGAGGGGTGCGGACGCGTGGCGCGCCGCGCGAGGGCGGCGGGGCGGGCACCGGATATTCAGCGGCCTTGTCCTCGCTGGCGATATCCCGCCCCGGCATGCTCTGTGGTGCTGGAACTCTGTTCGCGGTGTCCTTGAAGGACACGCCAAGCACCAGGGGCAAGAACATCACGAGAGCAAGCCCGGTGCGAGCGACCAGTTTCGCCGCCAGTGGCAGATTGCGCGTGACCCACCAGACGAAGATGTAAAGCAGCAGCGCGACTGCAGCGAGGATCGCAAAAACGCTTTCTGGCGTCAGATTCATGTTTCCACCCCCAGGCGCCTCGTTCAGGCGGGCGGCACTTTAGGAATGTGCCTCCCACCCCGCAACCTTCGCTGCCATCCGTCAACGGCATATTCGACCCTCCTCGTGACGAAGGTTTGGCAGGCCCGGCGGCATCGGGGGACTTGCCTCGGCCTCTCATCGCGGCCAAGGTCGCCGCGCAATCGGGAGCGGAGCATGACGACCAGCACGAGACGCGCACCTTTGAGCCTGGCCGAAATCGCCGCCGGCATCCGGGCTGGCGATCGCGCCGTGCTCGGGCGCGCGATAACTCTCGTCGAGAGCACCCGCCGCGCCGACCAGCAGGCAGCGCAAGAGCTTCTGCAGCATTTGCTGCCCGCAAGCGGCGGTGCCTGGCGGATCGGCGTCACCGGCGTCCCTGGGGTCGGCAAGTCGACGACCATCGATCAGCTCGGCACCAACCTCATTGCCGCCGGGCACCGGGTGGCAGTGCTGGCCGTCGATCCGACCTCGCGCCGCACGGGCGGCTCCATTCTCGGCGACAAGACGCGCATGGCCCAGCTCGCCGCCAGTCCGGATGCCTTCATCCGGCCTTCGCCGACATCGGGCACTCTCGGTGGCGTCACGCGCCGCACGCGCGAGACGATGCTGCTTGTCGAGGCGGCCGGGTTCGACGTCGTTATTGTGGAAACCGTTGGCGTCGGGCAATCCGAGACGGCTGTCTCGGAGATGGTCGACTTCTTCCTCGTCCTGATGCTGCCGGGCGGCGGCGACGAGCTGCAGGGGATCAAGAAGGGCGTCATCGAGATCGCCGACATGATCGTCATCAACAAGGCCGACGGCGACAACATCCCCCGCGCCAAGCGCACCGCTGCCGACTACCAGAGCGCCCTCAATATCCTGTCGCCCCGGTCCGAGAGTTGGACGCCACCCGTGCTCGTTGCCTCAGCTGCCGAGAATCGCGGACTCGATGCAGTGTGGGAGAAGATTGCCGATCACCGGGCACGCATGATCGCCAGCGGCGAGTTCGAGGCGCGGCGCCAGTCTCAGGCGGTCGGGTGGATGCGTGACATGCTGCAGGAGCGATTGCTCGACGAGGTGAAAGCGCGCGAAGGCGTTGGCAAGCGCATTGCCGTGCTCGAGGAAGAGGTCCGGCACGGGCGGCTCACGGCTCCGCGCGCTGTGGACGAGATCGTCGGGATGCTCGGGCTCGGCGGCTAACCCGAACTTCGCCACGCCAGCTGGTTGCGTAGAATTGATTTGGCGGAAGCCGACATGCAACCTAGCTTTCGGGACCTGCGCGCTGAAGGAGAGCCCTTATGAGCTGGATGCCAGACCAGGATCCCGTCCCCGGAGACAAGCGGTCGTGCGATGCCATCGAGCACGTGATCGTGCCACGTGCGCGCGACCTTGGCGGATTCGAGGTCCGGCGCGCCCTGCCATCTGCGCGCAAGCAGATGATCGGTCCATTCATCTTTTTCGACCAGATGGGCCCGGCGGAGTTCCTGCTCACCAACGGCATCGACGTGCGCCCGCATCCCCACATCGGGCTTGCGACGGTCACCTACCTGTTCGAGGGGGAGGTGTTCCACCGTGATAGCCTCGGCACGGCGGTCGCGATCAGGCCCGGCGCCCTCAACCTGATGAGCGCGGGGCGCGGGATCGTGCATTCCGAGCGCGAGACGGCGGAGGCGAAGTCGAAGCCGCGGCGCCTGTTCGGTATCCAGGCCTGGGCAGCGCTGCCGAAATCGCACGAGGAGACCGCGCCGAGCTTCCTCCACTACGGCGCCGACGATCTGCCGCGCATCGAGGGCGAGGGTAAGAGGGTGCGTCTGATCATGGGCGATGCCTATGGCCAGAGCTCGCCGGTGACGTTCCCGCACGCGACGCTCTATGCCGAGGCCGTGCTGGCGCCCGGCGCGGTGCTACCGTTCGATGCCGACTACGATGAGCGCGGGATCTACATTGCGAGCGGCGAGATCGACATTGCGGGCGACACCTTCGGCGCCGGCCGTCTGCTCGTCTTCAAGCCCGGCGACCGTATTTCCATCCTGGCGCTCAGCAACGTACGCCTGATGCTGCTCGGCGGCGAGCCCATGGACGGCCCGCGTCACATCTGGTGGAACTTCGTCTCATCTTCGAAGGACCGCATCGAAGCGGCCAAGGCCGACTGGCAGGCGCGGCGCTTCGCGCTCGTGCCGGGTGACGAGAAGGAGTTCATCCCCCTGCCGGAGCGGTGAGGTCAGGCGGGGCCGGTCGCGACCGGCAGGCCGTTCTGCTCCTGGCCCCATTCGCTCCACGAGCCGTCATAGAGTCCGGACTCCGGCTGGCCAATCATGGCGAGGCCGAGGCTGAGGATGGCCGCCGTGACACCGGAGCCGCAGGTGGTGACGACGGGCTTGGCTGGATCAATTCCCGCATCTGCAAACGCCTGTCGCAGGTCGGGAACGGACTTCAGCGTCCCATCCGGATTGAGCAGGCGGGAGTAGGGCAGGTTGCGCGCACCCGGCATGTGGCCGCCGCGGATTCCAGGCCGAGGCTCCGGCTCGGTGCCCGTGAAACGGCCCGGGCCACGAGCATCGGCAACTTGAATTTCTCCGCTCTCAACGATGCGTTTCATGTCCTCGAGATCGCGCACGAGTCCGGCATTGAACCTTGGCGTGAAGTGGCGTGGAGAACGCGGTACGGGCGGCTCCAACGTCACAGGCCGGCCCTCCGCCTTCCATTTCGGCAGCCCGCCGTTGAGCACGGCGACGTCCTCATGCCCCATGACACGGAACATCCACCAGACGCGGGCGGCCGAGAACATGCCGACGCTGTCATAGACCACGATCCGCATGCCGTCTCCGATGCCCATCTGCTTCATGCGGCTGGCAAATTTTACGGACGACGGCAGCATGTGGGGCAGCGTGGAGCGCTCGTCCGAGAGCTCATCAATGTCGAAGAACAGCGCCCCCGGAATGTGCTCCTCCGCGTACTCCGCTCGCGGGTCCCGCTGTGCTGTTGGGAGGTGCCAGGAGCCGTCGAGCACCACGAGATCCGGCGCATCGAGCCGCTCGGCCAGCCAGTCGGTCTCGACCACGTAGGACCCAGGGACGGAAGGCATACTCTACTCCTCTCGAGCGCTCGGCTGGCTCAAACCAACGCAACGCGAATGCGCCGGTTCTGTTTGCCCTTCTTCTCGATGCGTGTCACGGCAACGGTGCCGATCTCGCCCGTCGCGCGCACATGCGTTCCGCCGCAGGGCTGGAGGTCGATCGATCCGTTCTCACCAATCGCGACCAGCCGGACCCGGCCGGCGCCGCGTGGGGGCTGGACGCTCATGGTGCGCACGAGGTGCGGATTGGC
>JAEZHL010000021.1 GCA_023416575.1 Pseudomonadota bacterium | reverse complement strand
GGATTCGTTGAGAAGCTCCGCCACTCGGGCACGCGCGTCTACTTCGCCGGGGCAGGCAAGAGTGTCCGCCGCACGCTCCTGATCGCGGGCCTCGGCAAGCCTCTCGTGCGTTACACCTCGACGGCTGAAGATGCCATCGCGCACTGGCGATTAGTATGTCCCGACAAGGCCGATTGACGTTCGCGAAACGACGCCCGCCGCATCAGGCAGCGGCGGGCTCGTTCACGGCGAGACGCACGATGTCCGACATGATGTCGTTGAGCTGGAAGTCCTTCGGCGTATAGACCGCGGCAACGCCGATGGACTTCAGCGTCGCCGCATCCTCGGGCGGGATGATGCCGCCGACGACGACGGGAATGTCGTCGATGCCTTCGCGGCGCATGCCGTCCAGGACCGCGCGCACCAGCGGGATGTGCGAGCCGGACAGGATCGACAGCCCGACGACGTGCACGCTCTCCTCGAGCGCGGTCCGTACGATCTGTGCCGGCGTCAGGCGGATGCCTTCGTAGACGACCTCCATTCCGCAGTCGCGGGCACGCACGGCGATCTGCTCGGCGCCGTTCGAGTGGCCATCGAGCCCCGGCTTGCCGACCAGCAGCTTGATGGGCCTGCCGAACTCGGCGGCTGCCGATTGCACCGCGGCGCGCACCTTATCGAGTCCAGTCGCATCGCCGACCGCCGCCTGGCCGACGCCCGTCGGGGCGCGATACTCGCCGAAAATCCGGCGCAGCGTCATGCCCCATTCGCCCGTCGTGACGCCCGCTTTGGCGCACGCGATCGACGGTTCCATGATATTGCGGCCCTCTTTGGCCGCCTGGGACAGCTCCTCGAGAGCCCGGGAGACGGCGGCAGCATCGCGCGCCTCGCGCCAAGCCTTCAGCCGCCCGATCTGCTCCGCTTCGACCTCGGGGCCGACCGTCAGCACCGCGCCTTCGCCGGCCGAGAGTGGCGAGGGCTCGGTATCGGTGAACCGGTTGACGCCGACCACGACCTGCTCGCCGGATTCGATCCGCCCCAGCCGGGCCGTGTTGCTCTCGACAAGGCGTCGCTTCATGTAATCGATCGCCGCGACCGCGCCGCCCATGCGCTCGATGACGGCGAGCTCGGCGCGCGCCTCCTCCTTCAGCGCATCGACCTTGCGCGCGATCTCCGCCGAACCGTCGAGAATATCGCCGTATTCAAGCAGGTCCGTTTCGTAAGCCAGAACCTGCTGCATCCTGAGCGACCATTGCTGATCCCAGGGCCGCGGCAGGCCGAGCGCCTCGTTCCAGGCCGGCAGTTGCACCGCGCGCGCGCGGGCGTTCTTGGACAGCGTCACCGCCAGCATCTCGATCAGGATGCGGTAGACGTTGTTCTCGGGCTGCTGCTCGGTGAGACCCAGGGAGTTGACCTGGACGCCGTAGCGGAAGCGCCGGTGCTTGGGGTCCGTGACGCCGTAGCGCTCGCGCGTGATCTCGTCCCAAAGGTCGACGAAGGCGCGCATCTTGCAGATCTCGGTGATGAAGCGCAGCCCGGCATTGACGAAGAAGGAGACGCGGCCAACGACGGCGCTGAATGCGTCGGCATCGACGGCCCCGGACGCCTTCACGGTATCCAGGATTGCGATGGCGGTCGCCAGCGCGAAGGCGAGCTCCTGCACCGGCGTCGCGCCCGCTTCCTGCAGGTGATAGGAGCAGACGTTGGTCGGGTTCCATTTCGGCACCTCGCGGCAGGAGAAGACGATCGTATCCCTGGTGAGCCGCAATGACGGCTCCGGCGGGAAGACGTAGGTGCCGCGCGAGAGATATTCCTTGATGATGTCGTTCTGGATCGTGCCCGTCAGCTTGTCGCGCGCCGCGCCCTGCTCGTCGGCGGTCGCGATGTAAAGCGCGAACAGCCAGGCGGCCGTCGCATTGATGGTCATCGAGGTGTTCATGCGATCGAGTGGAATGCCCGCGAGCAGCGCGCGCATGTCGCCGAGGTGGGACACGGGCACGCCAACCTTGCCGACCTCGCCCGCCGCCAGCTCGTGATCGCTGTCGTAGCCGGTCTGTGTCGGCAGGTCGAAGGCGATCGACAGGCCGGTTTGCCCCTTGGCGAGGTTGCGGCGGTAGAGCGCGTTCGATTCCGCGGCCGTCGAGTGGCCGGCGTAAGTCCTGAACAGCCAGGGCTGGTCACGCCGCACATCGGTGTTTCGGGAGGGGGCATCCGCCATGAGCAGGAGTCCTTCGCATCTGCAATAAGGAACTGTTAGCGCACGATCGGGGATCCGCAAACAGAACTTCCCCACTGATCCGGCAGCTATAATGGAGCCGAATGCCAGGATTGATCGTTTTTCCCGGGGGCCGACCCGACGCACTGCGCACCTCCCCGCCCCGGGAGCAAAGATGCGCTTGGCCGTTTGTTGCTGCAGTGCAATAGTTGGGCAGTTGACGTCGGAGTGAGCATTCGCGGGGATACCAGTTATGTCGATACCAAGCGGAATGACGGCGCAGACGAAGCTCGGCAGTGAAGCGGCCGGATTGCCTGCGATGCTGACGGAGACGAAAGATCTCTATGAGGTCGGAGAGATTCCGCCGCTCGGCCATGTGCCTCGGCAGATGTATGCCTGGACGATCCGGAAGGAGCGCCACGGGGAGCCGGATACGGCCATGCAGGTGGAGGTGGTCCCCACCTGGGAGCTCGACAGCCACGACGTGCTGGTGCTCGTGATGGCAGCCGGCGTCAACTACAACGGTATCTGGGCGGCGCTCGGCAAGCCCGTCTCGACGCTCGACACGCACAAGCACCCCTTCCACGTCGCCGGGTCAGACGCGTCTGGTATCGTCTGGGCGGTCGGCTCCAAGGTGAAGCGATGGAAAGTGGGCGACGAGGTCGTCATCCACTGCAACCAGGACGATGGCGACGACGAGCAGTGCAACGGCGGCGACCCTATGTTCTCGCCGTCGCAGCGGATCTGGGGCTATGAGACACCCGACGGCTCCTTCGCGCAATTCTGCCGCGTGCAGGATCGCCAGCTCATGGAACGCCCGCGTCACCTGACCTGGGAGGAGAGCGCCTGCTACACGCTCACTCTCGCGACGGCCTATCGCATGATGTTCGGCCATCGCCCGCATATCCTGCGTCCCGGACACAACGTGCTCGTCTGGGGCGCCTCGGGCGGGCTCGGCTCGATGGCGGTGCAGCTTTGTGCGACCGCGGGCGCCAACGCCATTGGCGTGGTCTCCGAGGACGACAAGCGTGATTTCGTGATGCACCTCGGTGCCAAGGGCGTCATTAACCGCAAGAAGTTCAACTGCTGGGGCGAGATGCCCAAGGTCGGCACGCCAGAGTACGACGCCTGGTTCAAGGAGGTCCGCAACTTCGGCAAGGCGATCTGGGACATCACGGGCAAGGGGAACAACGTCGATTTCGTGTTCGAGCACCCCGGCCAGTCGACGTTCCCGGTTTCCGTGTTCGTGGTGAAGCGCGGCGGTATGGTCGTGATCTGCGCCGGCACGACGGGCTATAATCTCACAATGGATGCCCGTTACCTCTGGATGCATCAGAAGCGCGTGCAGGGCTCGCATTTCGCAAACCTTCTGCAGGCCTCGCAGGCGAACCGGCTGGTGATCGAACGGCGCATCGACCCCTGCATGTCGGAGGTGTTCCCCTGGCAGCAGATCCCGAAGGCGCACATGCGGATGATGAGGAACGAGCACAAGCCGGGCAACATGGCGGTGCTGGTCAGCGCGCCGAATACCGGCCTGCGGACCTTCGCGGATGTGATCGAGGCCTCTCAGGCTCGTTTCGGCTGAGGGGAACCCGGGTCGCCCGTTGGGGGTCCGTTAACCACAACCGGCGATCGTTCGCGGATGGGCGACGCTTGCCATATCCGCACCGGCTGTGACCTAATCGGTTGAATTGCCGGTAAATGCGTGAGGAGAAGGCATTGGCGAAGGAACCTGCAGAAGCGTTTCGGACCAGGATTCGCGTGAAGGGTGCGTCGAACGCCGCTTCCGAGGATCGGGGAGCGTCCGCGCCGCCTGCTCAGGCTTCGCGCTCCCTCATGGAGGCCTTGAAAGAGGTCGCCCCAGATCGGACTAAGCAGCCCATCCCCGAACGGCCGGCAGAACGGCCGGCGACGGCGCCACGCGGCCCGGACCAACCGGCCAGAATGGCAAGGGCGGTCAAGGCCAGCATCGGCCGGGCAGCTGCGGCCAAGCTCCGCCACCTGGAGCGGCTCAGGGATGCAGCGCAAGGTCTCGAGCGCGTGACGCGCGGCGAGATCGAGGAGGCGACCGTCGAAATCGTTCGCCACGACGGCAACCCGCCTTCCCGGCGAGGCCGCGCAAGGCGCTGACCTTGCGCGCAACCAGGGTTCCCTTCTTCCCGTTCACAAAGAGATTGCGCATCAGTCCGCAGGGGTGATCACATGTCGAACGCAGCGCTATCGGGCGCAATGGCCGCGCAATCTCAGGAGCTTTTCGCCCGCGCCGATGATGCAATCCAGGCAGCGGAGCGTGTGCTTCAGGACGCCAAGGCCGCCGTCCGGAAGAAGGTCGCTGCGGGTGGCATTGACGCCTGCCAGCATGCGGCGCACGGCCTTTCCTGGCTCGCGACCTACGTCGAGGCAATGCGCCAGCTGGGTGGCTGGGCGAGGCGCCTGGAGGAGGCGGGTAAATTTGGCGAGCTCGAGCGGCTACTGCTGACGCTGGGCATCGTCGAGTACGCATCCCAGATCGCCGGTGGCATCCCGATGAGCCAGGGCGAGATGGCCCGGCTGAGGGACATGGGCGTCGACGCCGTCGAGGCGCGCCGCTTCGAGGACAGCGTCGCGGGGATCGTGGCCGAGGGGACGGGCGAGGCTGTCAAGGCACGGCTGGCCGCGCTCATTGCTGACCTTCCGGCCGGCGAGCTTACCGGCAACGCGGGCCTCGACGAGACGCAAGCGGCGATCCAGGAGCAGATGCGCCGCTTCTCGGAGGCCGAGGTGGCGCCTCATGCCCACGCCTGGCATCTGTCGAACACGTACATTCCCCTCGAGGTCATCGCCAAGCTCGGTGAGCTCGGCGTGTTCGGCATCACGCTGCCGGAAGCTTATGGCGGGCTCGGCCTCGGCAAGGAGGCCATGTGCGTTGTCTCGGAGGAGCTGTCGCGCGGCTATATCGGCGTCGGCTCGCTCGGTACACGTTCTGAGATCGCGGGCGAGCTGATCCTCGGCAACGGCACGGACGAGCAGAAGGAGAATTATCTCCCCCGGATCGCCAGCGGCGCAATTCTTCCCACGGCCGTGTTCACCGAGCCCGATACCGGTTCCGATCTCGCCTCCCTCAAGACCCGTGCCGTGCGTGAGGGTGACGTCTACAAGGTCACCGGGCAGAAGACCTGGATCACACATCCGGTGCGCGCCGATCTCATGACCCTGCTGGTGCGCACCAATCCGGCAGAGCCCGGCTACAAGGGGCTGTCGATGCTGCTCGCCGACAAGCCGCGCGGGACGGATGAAGATCCGTTCCCGGCTCCAGGTATGAGCGGCGGCGAGATCGAGGTTCTCGGCTACCGCGGCATGAAGGAATTCGACATTTCCTTTGACAATTTCGAGGTGCCCGTGTCGCAGCTTCTCGGCGGTGTCGAGGGGCAGGGCTTCAAGCAGCTGATGGCGACCTTCGAATCTGCGCGCATCCAGACCGCCGCCCGCGCCGTCGGTGTCGCCCAATCAGCGCTCGACCTGGCGCTGGCCTATGCTCGCGAACGGGTGCAATTCGGCCAGCCAATCTACAACTTCCCGCGCGTGGCTAACAAAATCGCGATGATGGCGGTGGAAGTGATGATGGCGCGCCAGCTCACCTATTTCGCAGCCCGCGAGAAGGATGAGGGGCGCCGCTGTGATCTCGAGGCCGGCATGGCCAAGCTGCT
>JAEZHL010000399.1 GCA_023416575.1 Pseudomonadota bacterium | reverse complement strand
TTCTGCGCGATGCAGACGCCATGGCGCCCCGAGACGCGGCTGTAACCGTCAGCCATATGACCGGCGCCTTGTTCGTGAACGGGCGGAATGAAGCGGATTCCAGCCGTCGGAAACAGGTCGAGAGCGTCCATGAATGCGGAGCCGACGATGCCGAACACGTCGGTGACGCCATGGGCGACCAGGGTTTCCACAAAGGCTTCGCTTGGAGTCATTCTCGTCATCGGCGATCTCTCCCTGAAACGCCGCCATCGGACGGGCGGAATTAGGACGTCTCAGATAACAAGACGTCTCGTCTCGTTAAGTGACACGCTGCCGCAGAGAGTGTCAATCATCTGCTCAGTGTCGATCCGGCCTTTTCGCCACCCACACGTCCATTCATGCGCGACGGTCTGGGCTCGGAGGTGGTTTGGCCCGCCCATGCCTCGGCCATCGCGGCTGCCGCCTTCTTGAGCCTCGGCACGAAACCGATCGCACGTTCCAGGCCGAGCCGTGCCTGCGGCCCCTGTATTGCCAGTCCAGCCAGCAGCCGGCCCTGCCGATCCAAAATCGGAACGGCAACGCCCGTGATGCCGAGTGTGAATTCCTGGTCGTTGCCCGCATAGCCAAGCTCGCGCACCCGGGCGAGCTCGGCTTCGAGATCAGGAACGCTGGTGATCGTACGATCGGTATAGGCCTTGAGCTCCGCGCTGCGAAGCAGCCTGGCGCGCAAGTTGGGCTCGAGGTGCGCCAGCATGATCTTTCCGCCAGACGTGCAGTGGGCGGGAACGCGACTGCCCGCCTCCAGATGCACACGCAGGGACCAACGGCACTCGACGCGCTCGAGATAAACGAACTGCAGCCCATCCAGCACGCCGATGTTGCAGGTCTCCTCGATCTCGTCGACCAGCTGCTGCAGGATTGCCCGCACGGGAGCGGCCTGATTGTGTGTCTGCAGAGCGCTGAGCGCCAACAAGGAGAGGCGCGGGCCAACGGAGAAGCGGTCCCGGGACGGATCGCGGACCACCAGTCCTGCGCCCTCGAGTTGAAACAGGATCCGGTGGACCGTCTGACGTGGCAAGCGCAGGCGCGCGCTGAGGTCCGGCAGGCCGATGGGCTGCGATTGCGCCGTGATCGCCTCGAGCACCGCGAGAGCCTTGTCGAGCGCCGACCCGCGTTCCTGAGCTGCCTCTTTCTCCTTCATATCGCTTCAGCCTCGGCTCCGGTGCTTTGAACGGGCGGATCGATGCCGCCAGTGATAGTCTCAAATCACAGTTAGCTGAAGATTTGTGCTGGCGCAAAGTCGGTGGACCGGCTGTGCTTTCACGCGATCGTGTGATAACGCCCGGCCAGTGTTGTGACGAGCAGTTGACTGAGCGCTTTGCGATCTTCAGAATGGGACAAGGCGTCCCGTTTATCTCAAAGAGGACAAACGATGCAGGACACGCCCGCAAGGATCAGAGGCGGCGAAGCGGCGACTTCGCCAGACGTGGCGGCTCTCATTGCGCGCGCGCGTGCTGCGATGGCCGCCTACGCCCAGGAGATCGAGACCGGCGGTCAGGCCCGCATCGACGAGGCGGTCACTGCGCTCGCCTGGGCGCTCTACAAGCCTGAGAACGCGCGTCGCATGGCCGAGGTCGCGGTCGAGGTGACGGGCATCGGCGAGGTCGAGAGCAAGGTCATCAAGAACCAGCGCAAGACGTTCGGCACGCTGCGCGACCTGCTGCGCGTCAAGACGACCGGTGTGATCGAGGAGATCCCGGAGAAGGGCCTCGTCAAGTATGCCAAGCCCGTCGGTGTCGTGGCCGCCATCACGCCATCGACAAACCCGTCGGCCACCCCGGTCAACAAGGCCATGATGGCGCTGAAGGGTGGCAATGCCATTATCATCGCGCCGCCGCCGACCGCCTGGGGGGCCACCAAGCCAACCGTGGACCTGATGCGGGCGGAGCTCGCCAGGATCGGCTTGCCTGAGGATCTGGTGCAGATCCTGCCGCATCCCGTCACACGTGAGGCGACGACGAGGTTGATGGAGCTGTCGGACCTCGTCGTGTGCACCGGCAGTCAGGTGAACGTGCGCCAGTCCTATAAGTCGGGGAAGCCGGCGCTCGGTGTCGGGCTCGGCAACGTGCCGGTCATCATCGATGCGACGGCCGATCTCGACGATGCCGCGCACAAGATCATGCTGTCGAAGACGTTCGACCACGCCACGAGTTGCTCGTCGGAGAATGCCGTGGTGATCGTCGATGCGATCTATGACCGGGCGATTGCGGCGCTGGAAAAGCAGGGCGGTTATCTGGCGACCCCGGATGAGCGTGAGCGGATCGTCAGCCGGCTATGGCAGGACGGGAAGCTCAACCGTAGTGTCATCGCGCAGGGGCCGCAGGCCTTGATCGAGGTGTTCGAGCTCGGTTCCAAGGCGCAGGGCTGCCGCTTCGTGCTGGCAGAGGAGACCGGGATCGGCAAGGCCTACCCGCTCTCGGGTGAGAAGCTGTCGCTGGTACTCACCGTCTATCGGGCGAAGGACTTTCAGGACGCCAAGCGCATCGTGCACGACATCCTCGACTACCAGGGCAAGGGTCACTCCTGCGGCATCCATACGAACACGCCGGAGCACGCGCGCGAGCTGGCGGAAGACATCGACGTCGTACGCGTGCTGGTCAACCAGGCGCACACGTTCGGCAATGGTGGCGGCTTCAATAACGGGTTGCCGTTCACGCTCTCGATGGGTTGCGGCACTTGGCAGGCCAATTCGATCTCCGACAACCTCAACTGGCGCTGCTTCGTCAACATCACCCACCTGGTCATGACCATTCCGGAGGACAAGCCGGAGGAGGAGGATCTGTTCGGGTCCTATTGGGCGAAGTACGGGAAGTGAAATCCCTCTCCGGCCCGAGGGGAGGGGGCTGAATGGCGTTCCTGGCGGGGTAGTGCACTGGGTCCGGCGCACGTGAGAGCTGGCTCTCACTGGCCGTGGTGACGGGAGATGAACGCCAGCCCGTCATCCCCGGCACCCCGCCGCGGCGCCCGCCGTGTCCGGGG
>JAEZHL010000343.1 GCA_023416575.1 Pseudomonadota bacterium | reverse complement strand
ACCGGCCTCGGCGAACAGCTGCGCCAGCAGGCATGCCGTCCGCGGCGTGTGACTTGATGGCTTCAGGATCACCGTGTTGCCTGCCGCCAGCGCCGGCGCGACCTTGTGGATGACCGTGTTGAGCGGCGCGTTGAACGGCGTCACCGCAAGCACCACGCCGAGCGGAGCCCAGAGCGTGAAGGCCATGCGCCGGCCCTGACCCGGTGCGCCAGCCACGGGGAGCACCTCGCCGCGCAAACGGCGGGCCTCCTCGGCGGAAAGACGGAGCGTCTGCACACTGCGCCCGATCTCGCGGGTGCAATCGGCGGTCGTGTAGCCGGTCTCGGATTGCATGATGGCGAGGACCTCGCCAGCGCGCGCAGCGAGGGCATCTGCAACCTTGTCGAGAACCACGCCACGGTCATAAGGTGTCAGGCGATCCGCGGTGAAGGCGGCGTCGGCGGCCGCTATCATGCGGCCGATCTGAGCGGCACTGCTCGCCCGGAGCCTCGCGCTGGGCCTGAGGCTGTACTTGTCCAGGACATCCTGGACCCGGCCATCGCCACGCTCCCAGACACCTTCCAGAAGCATCAAAACCTCGGGCAAGTCGTCGCCCGAAAATGCCTCGAACGAATGGGTCACACAGCATCCTCCGCAAGCGTTCATCGTCAGGTCGAACGCACGTTCGTTACGGGGGGAGTTTTTTCCCACCCCAACTCTTTGCGATGATGCTAGAAACAGTCGCGACGCCGCACCAATATGGATTTCGTTGAGGCCCATAACAGCGCGATATCGACCGGCGGTATTATGGGAATATCCTGCCCTCTGGCGCAGCGAAAAACGACAGAATTCCGGTATGGATATTAAGCAGCTCAAGTATTTCGTGACGATCGTGGATTGTGGGGGCTTTTCTCAGGCTTCGCGCCAGCTCAACATCGCCCAGCCCGCTCTCAGCCAGCAGATCTCACGCTTGGAATACGAGGTCGGCGCGCCGCTTTTCATCAGGTCGAGCCGGGGCGTCAGTCCGACCTCGAAAGGGATGACGCTTTACCGGCACGCCAAGTTCATCCTGCGTCAGATCGATCAGGCGCTGATGTCGACTCGGGAGACGGAAGCCGAAATTTCCGGCCGCGTGACGATCGGGCTGCCGCCGACCACAATTTGCCAAGTCGGCACACAGATCGTCGAGCGGGTGCAGCGGCGTTATCCGGGCATCCTGTTGCATGTGGTGGAAGCCCTCAGCGGCAGCCTTCAGTCCCAGGCCGCGGCGGGGGAGCTCGACCTCATCGTTCTCTTCACTGCCGGCGCCGTACCGAAGTGGCAGTCCGAGGAGCTCCTGCGCGAGGAACTCTTTCTCGTTTTTCCGGTCGAGGGGCGGATGTTCCCTGACGAGGTGAAGTCGGTCAGCTTCAGGGATTTGGCCGACGTGCCGCTGATTTTGCCGAGCCCGCAGCATGGCCTCAGGCGCCGGATCGACCTGGAGTTCGAGCGGCTCAACCTGAACGTCGTCCCGGTGGCCGAGATCGATTCCCTACCGGTCCTGATGAAGTGTCTGTTGCGAGGGCACGGGGCGACGATCAAGCCCCATGCGGCGGTCAATGTTCACGGATCGGCACTCGCCTCGCAGTGGCGCTGTCTGCCGTTCCACGACGTATCCCTGACCCGGATCAATTACCTCTATTCAAGGCCGGCCGAGGAGCTTTCTCCTGCAAGTATCGCGGTCCGGCGTGAGCTGATTGCGCTCATTCCTGAGGAGGTGGCTGAAGGCCGTTGGACCGGCGTGACCTACATCGGGCCGCAAGAGGAGAGATCGCCCGCGGCCGCAAGGCCGAGGTGACGCCAGAAGTTAGTCCGTACGCCTCCACTCATGTGCTCATGCCCAGCGGAAATAGGTGTCCGGTTGCCTGCAACGCCGCATGGCTTTGCCGGATCGCGGCAATGGGATCCGAGCCGATGATTTCGAGGACGAGCGGGCCCGAATAGGCGATGCGGGCGAGCGCATTGCAGATGCGCCCGAAATGGATTTCGCCCGCGCCCAACGGATCGTGTCGCCAGACGCTGCGGGTCGTATCGGAGAAATGCACGAGTGAAAGCCGATCGCCGAAAAGCTCGATTCCGGCGACCGGATCCTCGCCAACGAAATGGGCGTTGGCCACATCGTAGCACACGCCCAGAACCGGGCTATTCATCTCCGAGATGAAATCGAGCAGCTCGTCTGCCCGCGGGAAACTCGCCATTGGAATATTCTCAACGGCAAGTCTCACGCCTCGATCTCGGGCAAATGGAATGAGGGCCGCAATCGACTCTCGCATCCATTCGCGCAGCTTTTCCCGTGGCGCAGGGAAAAGCGGGCTGAGCCGTCCCGGCACCGTGACCACGAATGGGACACCTATACTGGACGCAAGCTCGATCTTGCGTTTGAACATCACAACGGAGTAGGCCCGCATCTCGGCAAAGGGAGACGCGAGATTGGTGTCGAGACTGGGCATGTTCAGCGCATGGATTTCGACCATGCCCTGCCTGACCATTTCCCGCAGCCGCTGCGCCTCAGGGCTGTCGATGCCCAGCCCCAGATGCGGGGGCTGGAGCATCAGCTCGAACTCGCGATAGCCCATTGCCGCGAGACGACTGACGACGTGATCGGCCCGCTCGTTCCAGAGGAAGCCATAGCTGTTGATGGCTGGCGG
>JAEZHL010000279.1 GCA_023416575.1 Pseudomonadota bacterium | reverse complement strand
TTTGTTGTGCGTGCGGCCGGTACGACCGCATCTGCTTCGAATGCGTGCTCTTCTTCGACTGCGCGTGCTTGCCTTTTTGGCCGTGCTTCGTGGTCTTGTGCTTCGATGTGCTCGTCGCCGTTTGCTGAGTGATGTTGCCTTGATCGGCGATTCCGAGCTTCGAGGTCACCGCTGCGTCTGCCCTCGGCGATACGAGAACCAATGCAGCAACTGCAACAGCTGCTAGCGAGCAAGTGCTGAATTTCATCTTGATCTCCCAAGATATCGTCAAGTGATAGCCTGCTCGGCGTAAGCATAGCTACGTCGTGTCCAAGGAGTATTTGGTTAACCTCGGCTGCAAGCCCCAATACAACTGTCGAGATGTGTGAGGCAGTGCTTCTGTAACCTGCGGCATTCTGTCACTCAGTGAGCAGAGCCATCGCTGTGCTGGTCGTCCGGTAACGAATTGTTGGCCGCCGTCCGGAATTGGGCTTCCGGCCGTCAGGAGGCCGCCGTTTGTGACTTGCCAGTCCAGGGTGAAGCGGCCGCCCAAGTCTGGGCGACCGCTGATGGAGCGATGGCGCTAGCGTGAAGCTCTGCAATCGCGGTAACGGTGCCACCAGTACCGGCTATCGGTGTCCAAGGCCTTTTGCCTCAGCCAGCCACAGCCCGCTCCGCGCCGCGGGGGACCATAATGTCGAGGGCCATACCGTTCGCCCCGCATCGTCGGGCCATACCGTTCACCTCGCATAACGGGGCCATGCCGTTCACCGCGCATCATGGGGCCGCCGCCAGCGCCTCTGCCTCCTTGCCAAGCCCCACCACCCCGCCGCTCCGACCTTTCGATGCCGCCACCGCCTCCGCGGCGGCCCTGTCCGCCCTGCAATGCACTGCCGTTTCCGCCTCTTCGCGGCCCCATCTGGTCTCCCATCTGGCCGCCACCGGCTCCGCCGCGGCCCTGTCCGCCCTGCAACGCACTGCCGTTTCCGCCTCTCCGCGGACCCATCTGGTCTCCCATTTGTCCGCCTCCGCCCCCGCGGCTCATGCTGCCGTTCCGCTGGCCACCATTCTCCTGGGCGCTATATCCGCCGCCTCCGCCCTGGCCGCTGAAGCCCTGCTGAACGTGGGTGATGAATGATCCGGCAGCGGGCGCAAGCTCTGAGAGACTAGGGGAGGTCGGTGCGGCGTCGGCTCGAGGAGCTGCGATAACCAGGGCTGTCGCGAGAACAGCCAAGGAGCAGGTCGACATTCGCATTTCTCATCTCCGTCATAGATCTGATAAAGAGAGCGCCTGCATGTCGATAATATCAAGTGACATGCCCAAAGTTGATGACTGAGTAACTTCGGCGCGAGGCTGATTAAAAAAACTTGCGAATTGTGCAATGGGGCACAGTAAATTGCGCGACATTTCGCCACCGCAAAGCGATATGACGGGCGCTAATCTTGTAGCTTGTCAACGGGGTCGGCGTACGAATCTTTCGCGCCGAATGCGCTGCGTGCCGATCATCGACGGGATCGCATGCAGTCAGCGGGATCGGAGATGCAGTGGGGGTGACGTGAAAAAGGGCCCGGCTGATGAGCCGGACCCTGATGCAAATGCAACGCCGGGAGTGGCGTTGCCGGATGCGCGCACGGTCGTGCCGCTCACTCCGTCAGCAGCGTGCCGATACGCTGGATGGCGGCGCGGATGTTCTCGATCGAGTTGGCGTAGGAAAAGCGGATGTAGCCCTCGCCGAAGACACCGAAGCTGGTGCCGGACACGGTTGCGACGCCGGCCTTCTCCAGCATCTTGTTCTGCAACTCACGGGCGCTCATGCCGGTGCCGGTGATGTTGGGGAACGCATAGAACGCACCGCCCGGCTCGACACAGGAGAAGCCGGGAAGCTGGTTCAGCATCGGCACGATCGCCCGCCGGCGCTCGTCGAAGGCGCGGAGCATCTTGAGCACGTCGTCCTGCGGGCCCTCGAGTGCGGCGATGCCCGCGTATTGCGTCGGAGCGTTGACGCACGAATGGCAGTTTACGCACAGCCGCACGACTTTCTCGACGAGGGCCTGCGGCCAGACGCTGAAGCCCAGGCGCCAGCCGGTCATCGCGTAGGTCTTAGACCAGCCGTCGAGTACGATCAGGCGGTCGCGGATTTCCGGGTACTTCAGGAAGCTCACATGCTGGCGTCCGTCGTACAGCATCTGGCTGTAGATCTCGTCCGACATGATCGCGACGTGCGGATGCCGCTCGAGCCCGGCCACCAGCCGCTTGATCTCCTCCTCCGGCACTGCGCCGCCGGTCGGGTTGCCCGGGCTGTTGATGATGATCAGCCGCGTCTGCGGGGTGATCTGGGCCAGCACCTCGTCAGCGCTGAAGGCAAATCCGTTCTCCTCCTTGAGGGCGATCGGAACGGGCTTGGCGCCGGTGTACTGGATCATGGACCGGTAGATCGGGAAGCCGGGGTCCGGATACATGATTTCCGTTCCGGGCGCGCCGAACATCATGATCGTAAAGAACATGGTTGGTTTGCCGCCGGGCATGATCACGACCGTGCCCGGGTCGACCTCGACGCCGTGCCGGCGCCTCAGGTCCGCGGCCACCGCCTCGCGCAGCGGCAGGATACCCTGGGCCGGCGTATAGCCGTGATGGCCATCGCGCAGCGCTTTCACGGCCGCCTCGACGATATGCTTCGGCGTCTGGAAGTCCGGCTGGCCGATGCCGAGGTTGATGATGTCGTTTCCTTGCCGCTGCAGCTCGGCGGCGCGTGCCAGCACTTCGAACGCCGTTTCAGTCCCAAGCCGATCGAGATTTTCTGCGAGCTGCAGCATAATCAAAGCCCCTGCTTTTCCACACGTCGTGCGAGAAGCTTTGCACGAGCTTGAGCCTGAGCGGAAGAGCCCGAGGTCGCAAACAGCCGCAAAAGTCTTTGCTGTCGCAGGTGAAGGTCGGCGTCGCGCGGTCAGACCAGGTACGCGTAGAGCGCGATTCCGATGGCGCCGGCAATCGAGAGGCCGAACAGAAAGCCTGAGAGGCCGGCACCGCTCCTGGGCTGCCCCTGCTCATCCGAATCTACCGCAACGAGCAAGCCGCCGCCGGCGCGTGACAAGCGTGCCGGGTTCGGTGCGCGCGGAACGGGTGCAGCCGGGCGCGGTACCAGTGCATTGCGGGAGTGCGATGAGGCCGTGTAGCCGAAGCGGTGTGAATCGAGCCGGAGAAGACCACCCTCTGGAGCCTCGGCATCGTTCTCGGGAACGAGCGGCGCGCGCGCCAGCGGCGCAAGCGCAACGATGCGCTCGGCAAGTCGCGGTCGATCCGAATCTGAGGTGGACGGCCGTGCTACGAGCTTCGCCCGGCTGGCTTTCGCCTCATTCAGATCCGAAATGCGCTTGGACATGCGATCCCACCCGAAGTTTCGCCTGCCCCCTTTCCCTCTCTACCCGCCCAGGGTGCGCTGGCAAAGTTAAATTGTCAGAAAAGCCCAACAAATTAAATGCCAGGAAATGACAACTGTGGACGTTACGGCTTGCTGAGAGTCGCGAGCCGATCGAGCAGGCGCGCTTTTCCCGGGGTCTCGGGCTGTGAAATCCCCGTTTTATCGGGCTCGTTGGCGGATGTCATGTCCGCGCCGTTGATGTGGGAAAATGCGCCGTTGGGTTGTGGAGATCCCGTCGCGCTGGCGGTGGAAGGTGCTGGCGGACCGTTCTCGGCAGTGCGCTCCTCGGTTGATGGCGGCGCGGACGGATCCGACTCGCGATAGGAGATCGGCGTTCTGATCGAGGCAGCGAGCGCGGGATTGGCCTCCCCGATTCGCTCCGCGAGGCTGCGCCGCGCCGAGCTGATGGCCTGGCGTCGTGCCGAGGGAGCACCAGGGGCGCCGGTTCGCAGGCGACGCATCTCCTCCATGTGCTGCGCGGATTGCAGCGCGAGCCTCTCGTTGGCGGAAGCGAGCTCGGCGCGCAGCTTCTGCACCGTGGCCGTCCGGTCCTCGACCTCCGTCTGCAACGCAGCGATGCGCGCCTTCATGGCGAGCTTGCTGTCCTTGAGCGAGATCGAGCGGCCGGCCGCATCGCCTTTCTCGTAGGCGGCGAGCGCCGCCTCGAGCCGCCGGATGGTGGCGGCCTGCTCCTCGACCACGGCATCCAGCGATTGCACCTTCGACTTGAGGGCCGTCTCGCCAGCTTCCGTGCTCGCTGACTGCTCGCCGACCGACTTCAGCGTTGCCTCGGCTTCGGCCAGATCGCGCCGGAGCCGCTCGAGCTCGCGGTCGCCATCGTGATGAGCATCGCTGCCATTGGCCTGCGCGAGCACGTCGGTTCCGGTCGTGCCGGGGCCAGCGATTACCGCCTGCAGCCGCGCGATGAGCGATTCCTGATCGCGCGTCTTCGCCCGCAAGGCCTCGAGCTCGGATCTGAGGGCAACCTCGCTTTCGAAGCGCTTGTCATCGCCGCGGCTGCGGTTGGTGCGCGTCGCAACGATGGCGTTGAGCCGTTCGATCTCGGAGCGTTGCTGCGCGTTGATCTGCATCACCTCGTCAAGGGCGCGGACGGACTTGCTCGTTTCGGAGGTTATGCTGGCCAGCTCACGATCGCGCTGCTCGAGAAGGTTGCGCGTTTCCGCCAGCCGCTGCTCCAGGTTGGGAATACGATCCGTGATCGTCTGTTCGAGGACATGCCGGGCATTGACGTTCTGCTCCAGATCGGCGCGGAGCTGTGCGCGTTCGCTCTCGAGCTGAGTGATGGACGCATCGCGCCGGTTCACGTCGACCTGCTGGCGAGCAGCCGTCAGGCGCGCCTTCTCCAGCTTCGTCTCGAGATCGTGAATCCGGACCGCGTACTGGGCACGCAGCCGGTCGCGGTCGAGCCGCAGCTCGGCGTCGGTGAGAGGAATGGTCCGGCGGATATGCCGATAGGTCAGCCGCATGGCGCGCGCCCGGTAGGCAGGCGCAAGTACCAACGCAAGCAGTGTCGCAAGCAAGAAGCCCAGCGCCACGAGCATGACGGACTGGATCGTGATCACTGAGACATCCCCGAACGCAATCCTGACGGTACACGGCCAAACGGGCCCACGCCTGTCGCGCGGCCCCGGCAGTCCTACAACGCACTCTCCGGCATAACCGATCCGTCCTCCGTCCAGGCGGATCGGTCAAAACCGCTCAGAAAGGATTCCAGGTCGGAGTCCGGGTATACTTCAAGTAGCCGACGTTGGCACCTAGTCGGAAGCCAATTCCTGAACGAATGGGGGCGAGCACGACGTCGCCATGCTTCTGGAACTGAATCCCGACCCCGCCGACGAAGTAGGCAGAGCCCTGGACGCCGCCGAACCGCTCGTAGATTTCGTGGGGGTCGCGCAGATTGTAGACGAGGACCATCGTCTTCGATCCCTCGCCGCCGAAGTCGTAGCCGAGGGACGGGCCTTGCCAATACACCTTATGGGTGCCGGCGTCCTTCGTATAGAGCGTGCCCTCGCCATAACGCAGTCCAGCAATGAACGCACCGCCCGCATCCTCGCCGAGGATATAGCCGTTCGGCCGGCCCGCCTTCTCGAAGGCGTACTCGACGACGTTGGCCAGCCCCTTGCTCACCGATCCGAAGAAACGATGGCCGGTGTCGAGGATCTCGTTACGGGAATAGGTGCGCCGGTCGTAAGCGTCATAGCGCGGAGCGGGCTCGCCGTAATCGCGCGGCGGTGGCGCGCCGTCATAATCGCGGTCGTAGGGCTCGGCGGGGCGGTAGTCCGGCTCGCGCGAGTAGCGTGGTTCGCTGTCATAGCCCTGGGCCGCGCCGGGCGGCGGCGGCACGTAGACGTCACGATTAGCGGTCGGCGGACGGTAAGCGTCATTCGGCCGCGAATCGTAGGGGCGGTAAGCGTCATCGGCCCGCCCATCCTGCCGATAGGCGTAAGTGCCTCCGCTGTTGCCGCCGGGACGATAGGCGTCGTTCGGCGTGTAGGCGTTGGCGGCAGCGCCGGCGTGAGATTGCTGCGGGCTGTCCCATTGCAGCCTGTCCTGCGCCGCGGCCGAGCCAGCCCCGGACAGCATGATACCGAGTGTGACTGCGATGGCGCTGGCGCCGGTCTTCCAGGAACTGGAGCGAAACTTAAGCATGACCAACTCGTCGAAACGATTCAGACGACGGAAGATTTTGAGCGTAAATCAACCATTTCGCAAAAGTATTACGAAAGTGTGGCCAGTTGCGTCGATTACGGACGGATCGAGGCCATCAGCGCGCGGCGCCCCCAGACCACGAAGGGCGGGTTGAGGTAGCCGCTTTCGGCCTTGCCGTAGGGCAGATCCTCGCCGGCCCTGGTCGTCACGGCACCGCCGGCGGCGCGCACGATCGCATGCCCGGCAGCAGTGTCCCATTCACACGTCGGACCGAAGCGCGGGTAGATATCTGCCTCGCCACGCGCGACGAGGCAGAACTTGAGCGATGAGCCGATGTTCCGGCAGCCCGCAATCCGCGGGTCCGCGGCGAACCGCGTGTCCTCCGGCGTGCGATGGGAGCGGCTGGCGACCGCGATCAGATGCGCGGGATCCGGTTCTCGCGTGTGGATCGGGGTGCGCGGCGCGTGGAGTAGGGAGGCGGCATCGGTATCAGGCGGGATCTTGAGCTCGATGGCCGCGTCGTCGCCCACCGTCAGGCAGAGCCAGTCGAGGGCAGGGGCATAGATCAACCCGAATCGCGGCACACCCGCCACGATGAGGCCGATGTTAACCGTGAAGTCGGTTCCGCCGGCCACGAACTCGCGAGTCCCGTCGAGGGGATCGACGAGGAAGAAGGCATCCGCGAGCGCAGGGATCTCACCGCGGCTGACGGCCTCCTCAGCAAT
>JAEZHL010000299.1 GCA_023416575.1 Pseudomonadota bacterium | reverse complement strand
GGAGCGTTCCGACCGCGGCTTCGTCTTCTTCACCAATTACGAGAGCGCAAAAGGCCGCGAGATCCTGGCCACAGGCAAGGCCGCGCTCTGCTTCCACTGGAAGAGCCTGCGCCGGCAGGTGCGCGTGCGCGGGCTCGTCAGTCCGGTCGATACGGAGGAGGCCGATGCCTATTTCGCGACCCGCGCGCGCGGCAGCCGCATCGGTGCCTGGGCGAGCGCGCAGTCCCGGCCGCTCGAGAGCCGCTTCGCGCTGGAGAAGGCGGTGGCGATCCACGCGGCGAAGTATGCCATCGGCGAAATTCCTCGCCCCCCCTATTGGTCCGGCTTCCGGGTCGTGCCGCTGGAGATCGAGTTCTGGCACGACCGGCCGTTCCGCCTGCACGACCGGGTCCAGTTCCGTCGGGCAGCAGCCTCGGAGCCCTGGGCACGGGAGCGGCTCTATCCTTAGATCGCCTGTGCCGTCTCCCGGACGACGAGCCGCGGTTCAGCGGGGAGGAGATCCGGGATCCAGCGTCAGAAGGGCCGAAGGCTCAATATCTTGCGTCCTTCGGACGAGTCTTGCGCTGGTTCCCGGATCGGCGGTCGCTGCGCTCCTTGGTCCGGGACGACGGATGCGCTGATGGGGTCATCGCTGACGGTGGCGTTTTCGGCTATGATGTCAGCAGAGGAGGCGGTTTCTCCGTCTCGTGAGATCTAGTCCCAGGTGCGCCATGCCTGCCACTTCGAACGCCGAGAGAAAGACGCTGATCCTGACCGGCGCATCGCGCGGGATTGGCCATGCCACCGTGAAGCGGTTCGCGTCCGCCGGCTGGCGCGTGATCACGTGCTCGCGGCACCCATTCCCCGAGAATTGCCCGTGGGAGATGGGACCCGAGGACCACATCCAGGTCGATCTGGCAGACGCTGAGGGAACGCTGCAGGCGGTTGCCGAAATGCGGAAGCGGCTCGAGGCGCAAGGCTCCCGCCTCAACGCGCTCGTCAACAACGCCGGCATCAGTCCGAAGGGTCCGCAAGGGGAGCGCCTCGGCAGCATCGACACGGTGCTGGAGGACTGGCAGTGCGTGTTCCAGGTCAACTTCTTCGCGCCGATCATGCTGGCCCGCGGCCTCATCGCGGAGCTGGAGAAGGCGAAGGGCGCCGTCGTGAATGTCACGTCCATCGCGGGCGGCCGGGTGCATCCGTTCGCCGGCGCGGCCTACGCCACGTCCAAGGCCGCTCTGGCGGCGCTGACGCGCGAGATGGCGGCTGATTTCGGGCCACGTGGCATCCGCGTTAATGCCATCTCTCCCGGCGAGATCGACACCGCGATCCTGTCTCCCGGCACCGATAAGATCGTCCGCGAGCAGATCCCTCTACGGCGGCTGGGCGAGCCGGAGGAAGTGGCCAAGGCGATCTATTTTCTGTGTACGGATCAATCGAGCTACGTCAACGGCGCCGAGCTCCACATCAACGGCGGCCAGCACGTGTGATCGAGGCGCCCGCTCGCGCCCCTCAGATCCTGGCGTCGACCATCAGGAAGCAACCAGCTTCGGGCTGGGTTTGATCGACGGGCTCGAGTCGGCCTGCGAGTACGACTTGCCGATCGGTCGCGGGTCCCGGCGCCACGAGCACTTGGGTCGTCTCCATTTTCTCGCGCACACAGATTTCAGGCGGGTCTCCGGAATAGGAAAACGGCGCGAGCTGTCCGAGGTGACCGGGCAGGGGCGTTTTTCCGAGCGGGCGATTGAGCCTGCCCGCCACGATGACGGTTTCACCTTTCGCCATCGGCTCCGCCAGCCACGCGTCGATCATGTCGAGTTGCTGCTTCGCCGCCAAGCATTGGACTTGCGCAGTTTCGGTGGAGGCGGGCGGTGCATCCGGTGCCGGGCAGCCCTGAGCGATGTCGAGCGAGACGACCCAAAGTGCGCGGCGGCCGCTCAGCAGGCGGACTGCCGTTGCTGCTGCAAGCTCGATCGCGCTGCCGGGCGGCGGATCGGCCATGCCCAGCAGGTGGTCCTGGGATGTCACGCGCAGACCCTTGTCACGCCGGATCGCGAGTGCCGTCGTGGCGGTGGGCGGATGCCGGCCCTCGACCTGGTCCGGCCGCTGCAGAAGCTGGCGTGAGACGATCACATGGTACGTGCTGGCCGGAAACATCTGGCGCACGGAGCCCAGGCTGGTCACGCCCTGGAGCGCGACGATATCGGCCGAAAACCGTACGGGTTGCTGAGGGCGGACCGCTTCCGCCCGCCGCTCGGAACCGAACGTATGCCGCCAACTGGGTGGCGGAGGCTGGAGCTTCGCCGGCGCGATCGTCTTGCCCGCGATGTGCATGCTCGCGATGCTGAGCTGCAGCGGTCTTTGGCTCTCCTCCGAGCCAAGGTCCGATTGGGCGTAGCTGGCACTCGGGGGAGCAAGCGACAAGCTCGCTGCGAAGAGGGCGAGCGCAGGCCGTCGTCGGAAGCGCCCTGTGAGAGGGCCTGCACCATCCATCCGGCACCTCGCTGCTCGCTGTAGTTGCGCGCAGTGTGCCTGATTTGCGCCCGCTCCGGAAGGTGAGTGCCGGCCGGAGCGGGCCTGTCTCCGCGTGTGGAAAGCCTGCCTATGCGAGCCCTTCCGACTTCACCCAGCTCTCCGTCCGCTCGAGGGCACGGCCCAGGGAGTCGAACATCTGGTTGATCTCGTCGGCATTGATCACCATCGGCGGGCAGAGTGCGATCGAGTCGCCGGCGATCGCGCGGCAGATCAGCCCCTCTTCCTGCGCCAGTGCGACGAACTTCGGGCCAACGCCTTGGCGCGGCTCGAAGCTCTGCTTCGTTGCCTTGTCCTTGACGAGTTCGACGGCGCCGATGAGGCCGACGCCACGCGTCTCGCCGACCAGCGGATGATCACGGAGGGCCTTGAGGCGCGCCTCGAAGACGGGGGCAACCTTCTGCACGTGGCCGACGATGTTGATGCGCTCGTAAATCTCGAGCGTCTTCACGGCAACAGCGCACGCCACGGGATGGCCCGAGTAGGTGAAGCCGTGGGCGAACACACCGATTTTCCGGCTCTCGTCCAGCATCGCCTGGTAAACCGGCTCGCCGACCGTGACAGCGCCGAGCGGCATGTATGCCGACGTGATCGCTTTCGCCATCGACATGCTGTCAGGCATGATCCCGAAGGTCTGGGAGCCGAACATATTGCCGGTCCGACCGAACCCGCAAATCACCTCGTCCGCGATCATCAGCACGTCATAGCGGCGGAGCACGGCCTGGATCTTCTCGAAGTACGTCCGCGGCGGCACGATGACGCCGCCAGCGCCCATCACGGGCTCGGCGATGAACGCAGCCACCGTGTCCGGTCCCTCGCGCTGGATCAGCTCCTCCAGGTTGTTGGCGAGGCGCGTCGCGAACTCCTCCTCGGTCTCCCCCGGCTCGGCGTTGCGCCAGTAGTGCGGGCAGTCCGTGTGCAGGATGCCCGCCATCGGCAGGTCGAAATCGGCGTGGAAAACGGGCAGCCCGGTGAGGCTCGCGGTCGCGATGGTCACGCCGTGGTAGGCGCGCATGCGGGAGATGATCTTCTTCTTCTTCGTCAGCCCACGGGCGTTGTTGTAGTACCAGGCAAGCTTGATCTGGGTGTCGTTGGCCTCGGAACCGGAAGCGGTGAAGAACACTTTCGATGTCGGAGCGGGCACCAGATCCTTGAGCTTCTCGGCGAGCGCGATCGCCGGCTCGTGACTGCGGCCGCCGAAAAGATGTGTGAAGGAGAGCTTGCTCATCTGCTCGCGAGCGGCTTCGACGAGTTCCTGGTTGCCGTAGCCGAGCCCGGTGCACCACAGGCCAGCGAGGCCCTCGATGTAGCGCTTGCCTTCGGTGTCCCACATATAGACCCCTTCGGCGCGATCCAGGATTAAGGGACCGGTCGTGCGGTGCTGTACGAGGTTGGTCGCCGGGTGGAGAATGGCCTCGACATCCCGCATGGCAAAGTTCGAGAGGGTCGTCATGATGTTCTTGCCCTGTGCCTGTCCTGGATTTCAGGTATCATTAGCCCGTGACGCCAGCGCCTGACAAAGAGTTCCTGGAAGTTTCCGCGCAAGTCACTCATGCAGGCTCAGAGAATGTATAACCTGGAACTCTCACCACACGCTGTTTTCCGCATGATGGAAGGCACCGAGAGGCGGCCCGCCTTCGCTGCCATCTGGTGCTTGCGATTGGCGCTTTTCGGCGTGGCGCTGGTGGTCGCCGGGATCATCCTGCACCGCTTCGTCGGCCTGCCGACGCCCATTCTGCTGAACACGATCGGGGTCGGTTTCCTCAGCTGCGCGCTGTCGCTGGTGCTGGTGCTGGCGGCCGTGCTGCACATCTGGGTCGCCGGCAGCACGGGGGCGGGGCGGGCCCTGGTCGCCGTTCTCTTGAGCCTTGCTCTGTTCACGTGGCCGGCTATCTACTACCCCGTCTGGCGGGATCTGCCGCCGATCAACGATGTGACGACCGATCTCCACGCGCCACCGGAAATGGCAGCTCTGCTGTTGATGCGCGGCCCTGGGGCCAGTCCGGCGGAATACCCGGCTGACGCCTTTGCGGAGTTGCAGGCCGCCTCCTATCCCGACCTGCAGCCGTTTCTCATCGCCCGGTCGGCGCAGGAAGCCTTCGAGCTTGCGGCCGAAACGGTTCGGAAGCTCAAGTTCCAGATCGTCTCCGAGGTGCCGCCTGGCGACGACTTCGAGCGACCCGGCCTCATCGAGGCGGTCGATCGCACACCGGTCATCGGCTTCTACGACGACGTGGTGATCCGCATCTACGGCGATGAGCAGAGCGCCCAGATCGACGTCCGCTCGGTCTCACGCTACGGGCGGCACGACCTCGGACGCAATGCGAGCCGGGTCCGCGCGATATTCCACGAGTTCAGGACGAAGCTCGAGAGCTCGGTTCCGGCAACGGATGACGCCCGCGGCGCGCGCAATAAGAAGAAGTCCGGCAAAGCCACGACGTCTAAGCGGCCGAAAGCGGGCGATCGAGGTCCGGCGGCCCGTCGCAAAGAAGCAGACCGCGCTCGATAAGGCTTTCGACATGGGCCAGCACGGACAGCGAGGCTGCATTGATGAGGCGTGAATCGATGCCTTGGTAAACGAGGCCGACGATGCGGTCGATCGTGGTGTGGCCCTGGCGGACGGCATCGAGGACCGCCTGCTCCCGCCAGCGCCGGTGGACGATGTAGGCCTTGACCATGCGCGTCGGCTGCTCGATGCGCCCGCCGTGCCCCGGGAAAAAGACCGGCTCCTTGCGGTCCAGGAGCTTCTCGAGCGAGCGCATGTAGTCGGTCATGTTGCCCTCGGGCGGCGCCACGACCGTCGTGTTCCAGCTCATGACGTGATCGCCGCAGAAGAGCACGTTGCTTTCAGCCTCGGCAAAGCAGAGATGGTCCGGTGCGTGTCCGGGGGTGAACAGCGCCTCGAGGCTCCACCCCGGTCCGGAAATGGTGTCGCCGTCGCCCAGCACGACGTCTGGCTGGAAGTCGATGTCGATGAACTCGGCTCCCGACGGGCTCGTCTTGAGGCTGCCCGGGGCGCGTGCGGCGCGGCCGCGGGCGCAGACCGTGGCGCCGGTCTCGGTACGCAGCCGCTCGAGCCCGTCCGTGTGATCGCGATGGGTGTGCGTGATGAAGATGTGCGTGATCGGCCGGCCGGCTGCCGTGCGCATGATGGCGGCGAAGTGCGCTGCGTCGGCTGGGCCGGGGTCGATCAAGGCCAGCTCGCTCGTCCCCACGAGGTAGGTGTTGGTTCCGTGGAACGTGAAGGGGCTGGGGTTGTTCGCGACCAGCCGCACCACGCCGGGCGCAAGCTCCCGCGGCTCGCCATAGACGAACTCCATGGTCTTCTTGAACGGAATGTCTGCGGACATGGCTCCTGGCCCCTCTTTCGCTCGGTCGCCGAAACACGGGACGGTGCCACGCCGATAGTGGCGAGATGGAGACGCCGCGGTGCCCGTCAAGCCGCTGGCACTCTCGATCGGACCCTACCTCAGAAGGCTGCAGCAGCCGCGCAGGGGGCGCTCTCCGTTGCCGAGGCCGATGACGTGGACCTCGAACGCGTAATCAAGATCCGACATGCCGTCGGTGCACCATTCCTTGTTCTGCACGAGGGCGCTGATCTCGGGTGCGGTTTCACTGACCAGCCGTAGGGCGAGCGCGTTCTCGTGGCCCTTGAAGGGCTCGCGGACGGCGACGGTGTAGGTCTCTGGTGCGCTGTCGGGCCGGCTCAGCTCGGCGCTGTCATCGTCGATCTTCAAGGCCCAGAAGGGCTCGGTGCCCGCACAGAACAGATTGGCTTCGAACTCGTCGCCGAGCTTTCGCGAGATAGGTTTCAGGAAGCGGCCGTTGACCCAGCCGCGCGCATCCTTGTAGCGGACCTCGTACCAGCGCGTTTTGCCGACCCGCAGACTGGCGCCCGACCCGAGCACGCCGGTGCCGTTGGCAGGGATCTGGCCGAGGATCTTGGCTTGGCTGATCGTGGCCTGGTCCTCGACGCGCTCGCGGATATTGAGGACATCGGAGCGCGCCACGCCGGTCACCTGGAACTCATACTTGCCGGCCTCGACAGCAACTGTGAGCGCCAGCAGCAGCAACGGAAGTACGAGCGACAGAACTGCAAGGGTCCGAAGCGGCATCGTCAGGTGGTGGCTCCAAGTTGAGGCTCCGAAGCGAACCTATAGGCGGTTGTGTCAGTAATCGAGGGCGCAATTATGCCAATTTGCGCGATCGTGGTCTGATGATGAATGGAATAGATTCAATCATATCGAGAT
>JAEZHL010000143.1 GCA_023416575.1 Pseudomonadota bacterium | reverse complement strand
TTACCGATCACCTGGCCGTGCTGCGTCCCAACTGCTGGCTGATGGTCGGCCAATGCGGCGGCCTGCGGCAATCGCAGCAGATCGGAGATTATGTTCTAGCCCATGCCTATCTGCGGCAGGACCGTATCCTCGACACCCTGGTTCCGCCGGATGTGCCCATTCCGGCTCTCGCCGAGGTGCAGGTCGCACTTCAGGATGCGGCGGCGATCGTCACCGGCGAAAAGGGCGAGGCCCTCAAGGAGCGACTCAGAACCGGCACCGTCGTCACGAACGACGACCGCAATTGGGAGCTGCGCTACACGCAGCAGCGGCGGCGCATCAACCTGTCGCGTGCCATCGCTGTGGATATGGAAAGCGGAACCATCGCGGCCAACGGCTACCGCCTGCGGGTTCCTTACGGCACGCTGCTCTGCGTTTCCGACAAGCCATTGCACGGCGAGATCAAGCTGCCCGGCGCCGCCAACGCCTTCTACGAGGCCGCCGTCGCGCAGCACCTGGAGATCGGGCTGAAGGCGCTCGACCTCTTACGCGAGCGGCGCGACACGCTGCACTCGCGGAAGCTGCGCTCCTTCGACGAGCCACCGTTCCGGTAAGCCTCGTTCCGTCACCAAGCTGGCCAACTAGCCATGCTGGCGGATGTAGAGCTCAACGACAGCGCTGAGTTGCTCGAGCAGCCCCTGACGACCATTCGGAACCTGATCGAACCAAGCATCGGGAATATCCGACACGATCTCCCGCAACGGCAAAGGCACCCTCACCAGGCTCAACCTGCGCACGCTGCGGCCAGCCAGAAAGTGGTTCGCCGGTAGCGCGAAGCTCATGCGCGCGCCATCGCGGGCGAACCTGTCGAGGAACAGGCAGGCGCCGAAATCAATCGCCCAGTACGCGCCTTCGCGGTCGCGCAGGAGGTTCGGGTTGTGAACAGTGCGATCGACATTCTGCAGCAGCGTATCGACCGTCGACAGCTGATCGAGGAACTCGGCCGGGATCTTCCCAAGTTCATCCAAGGATGCATCATCGGCGCCCTCGACGAACTCCACCCCGAGGTTCCAGCCCGCACTGCGCTGCAGGGTTTCAAAGAACTCATCGGTTCCGACCTGCCACGGGAGATCCCTGCTCAGCATCAGCGGCACCACGGACGGAACCCTGAGGCCGAGTGCGCCTGCGAGGCGGGTTGCGATCAGCTCCGTGACCAATCCATGCACCCCCTGGCCAACGCCGCTGAGCTTCATCACGAACCGGCGGCCCGAGGTCGTTTGGACCAGCGAGGGAAAGCCACTGCCGCGCGGCATGACTCGAACGACAGTTTCGACTGCTTCGACCATCAGGAGCTACCCGGAACAGATCTCACCCCAGTCGGCAGGTGTTACGCGACCGCCTTTGCTACCGCAAGCTGAGCCTCAGTCGTACACGCTCGGGCTTCCGGCCTGTGCCAGAACGGCAGCTGCCAGCATTCAAACGCCAGCCCTGTCACTCGCGTAACAGGACGTCGCTCAGTCTCTCTGCTAGCTTGCTTGCCTGCCGCGTTCTGTTGGATGCGAGCCTAGCCTGCTTCGAGCCCGAGCGCCTCATGCGAATTTCAGTCTTGGCCCTGTCCGCATTGCTCGCGTGCGTCGGCCCGGCTCATGCGGTCGACACGCCGCAAATTGGCTCCACCGTCGCCGTGGTCAATCAGGTCAAGGCCGCGTTCGACCGTAACCAGCGCGATCTGCAAGCCGGCGACCGCGTCCACCAGGACGAGCTGATCGAGGTCGGACCGGAATCCAAGGGCGAGCTGCTGCTCGATGACAGCACGATGCTGGCGCTCGGACCGGGATCGCGGCTCCTGCTCGACAAGTTCGTGTACAACGGCGAGCGCTCCAAGGGCGACATCGTCGTCGATCTGATGAAGGGCAGCTTCCGTTTCATCACTGGAAGCGCCGCCAAGCCCTCGTATCGGATCAGGACCCCAGTGGCGGCGATCACTGTCCGGGGCACGGTTTTCGACGTCTATCTGGGCGACGTCGGATTATGGCTGCTGTTGCTCGAGGGCCGCGTCCGGGTCTGCAACGACCAGGGAACGTGCCGCAATCTCGATCGGCCCGGCCAGATCCTGCAAGTTGGCGACAACGGCAGCATGGGGCGGCCAACCCGCTGGGCCAGCCTGCCCAATCGCGATGCCGTTCCCTTCGACACCGCGTTTCCGTTCGTCGCCGATGCGCCGGTGGTCGATCCCGACCCGGAGCTGACGCGCGACGAGATCATGGCCGTCCCGACGCCGGCCAAGCCGCGCACGCCGCCGCGCACGCCCCGGAAACCGAGCAACAAACCGCGTAACGAGCCATCGCGGGAGGCTTACGAGCCGTCCGGCCCCGGCTACCCCGCCCCGACCGGTTTCGGCATCAGAATCTGGAAACCGGGTGGCTATCACCCGCCAAATCGCCCGCGACCGAAACTCGGCTCCGGCCCACCCCGCGAACCAAAGCGCATGCCCGACAGCAGAAGGGGATACTGAGTTCGCCCGCGACAGATCACGATCCGGAGCTGGATGACCGTCCCTGCCAACTGGTCAGTCGTTCTCCGCGTCCAAGCCGTCGTCCGACCTGCGGTTCCAGGTTCGATCGCGCTTCAGGAAATCATGCAGCGTCTTGCCAGTCTCGCTGCGGAACCGCTCGGGGAGCACCTCGAAGCCGTCGATCCGGTCGAGGCGGAAGGTGCGGAAG
>JAEZHL010000117.1 GCA_023416575.1 Pseudomonadota bacterium | reverse complement strand
CCGCTGCCGCATATGTCGCATCATGATGACCGGTCTTTTCCAGAGCCGACGCTGCCGCATCCTTGCGCGGATGCGATGACGGCTACCTGTTGACCGTCGTTCCAAGCCGCGCCATCGAGCGCGGCTTTTTTGTGCCCTTTCCCCGATCCGCCACCCCTGCTCACTCAGGAGCACCTGCCATGACCTCGACCGGCTCTGCCGCATCCGACAGCACCAAAGGGGCACGCAAGCCCTCCGTTTTCATCGACGGCGAGGCCGGCACCACGGGGCTTGGCATTGCCGATCGGCTGCGTCAGATCGCTACCATCGAGGTGAAGAGCATCGCGCCGGAGCGGCGTAAGGACATCGATGCCAAGCGGGCGATGCTGGCCGAGGTCGATCTCGTCGTGCTCTGCCTGCCCGATGATGCGGCCCGCGAGACGGTCGCCATGGCGGACACCCTGCCGGGTGGTGGCCCGCGCATCGTCGACGCCTCGACAGCGCATCGCGTGGCGCCGGGTTGGGTCTACGGCTTTCCCGAGATGGATGCGGCCCAGGCCGATGTCATCAGGATGGCCCGGCGCGTGGCCAATCCCGGCTGCTATCCGACCGGCGCCATCGCCCTCCTCCGTCCGCTCGTCGCGGCGGGGCTGATGCCGGCGGACTACCCCGTCACCATCAACGCGGTCTCCGGCTACTCCGGCGGCGGCAAGGGCATGATCGAGGCCTACGAGAGCGGCAATGCACCCGCGTTCGAGGTTTACGGCCTCGGGCTCGAGCACAAGCATCTGCCCGAGACCCAGACCTATTCCCTGCTAACCCGGCGGCCGATCTTCGTTCCGAGTGTCGGCAACTTCCGTCAGGGCATGCTGGTGAGCGTGCCACTGCATCTCGACACCCTGCCCGGCAAGCCGACCCCGGCCGACCTCGAGGCCGCGCTCGCGGCTCACTTCGCAGGTGCAAAGGAAGTGTCGGTGATCGCAGCCGCGGGAGGCACGCTCAAGCAGGGGCGGATCGAGCCGGAGGCGCTCAATGGCACCAACCGGCTGGAACTCAGGGTGTTCGGCAACGAGGCTCGCCGTCAGGCCATACTCGTGGCGCGCCTCGACAATCTGGGCAAGGGCGCATCCGGCGCCGCCGTCCAGAATATTCAGCTGATGCTGGGCGTCACCGAGTAGCGGGTGGGTGCGTCGCTGACCGCGGGCGCACGCGTCATCAGATACGCGTGCCGCACCGCGAAGATCACCACGATCGCCGCGCCGCCCTGGTGCGCAAGACCGAGCCAGAGCGGCACCACCCACAGCAGCGTCCAGATGCCGAGCGCAGCCTGGGCGAAGATGCCCGCGACCAGAACGAACGCCGAGCGGACGAGCTTCTCATCGTCCGCCGACCGCGACAGCCAGACGAGCTGGACGATGCCGAGCGCCGCGATGAGGTAAGCCATCACGCGGTGGTTGAATTGCACGGTCGTGACGTTCTCGAACAGGTTCAGGTACCAGGGCGAGAGCGTGCCAAGGCCGTCCGGCACCAGCTTTCCATCCATGAGCGGCCACGTGTTGTAGGTCATGCCGGCGTTGTGGCCGGCGACCAGCGCCCCGAGCAGCGATTGCAGGAGCACGAGGCCGAGTAGCGCCAGCGCGAGCCGCTTCTGCCCCTGGGTGACGGTGCGCAAGCGCACTTGATCGCGCTCGGACCTCTGCTCGAGCGCGAGCCAAACGAGGGCAGCCAGGATCACGAACGCGACGATCAGATGCAGCGCCAGCCGGTACGGGCTGACGTCGACGCGATCGACGAGACCCGATTTCACCATGAACCAGCCGATGAAGCCCTGCAGTCCGCCAAGCGCGAAGACGCCAAGCATCTTCAACGCCATGCAGCCGGACACCCGGCGCGTCGCCAGGAAGACCATAAACGGGAGGGCGAATGCGACGCCGATGAAGCGGCCGAGGAAACGGTGCGCCCACTCCCACCAGTAGATGAACTGGAACTCGGCAAGGCTCATGCCCTTGTTGACCAGCTGGTACTGCGGGATCTCCTTGTACTTGGCGAACGCGGCGTGCCAGTCGGCCTCATTGAGCGGAGGGATGGCGCCGAGGAGCGGCTGCCATTCCGTGATCGACAGGCCGGAGTCGGTGAGGCGGGTTGCGCCACCAACCACGATCATAGCGACGACAAGCCCTGCCATGAAATAGAGCCACAGCCTCACGGCACAGTGGTCGCCTGCGCGATCAGCGGCTGTCTGCGTCACCTGCAGCCCGGGCATGTGTCGATCTTTCCACGATATTTGCTGATGGTTTCTGATAGTAGACCAGGAGACCACCCGGCAATGCGCCGAGACGGCGCGGCACGCGGCAGTCCAGAACCCGGAGATCCAAGGTGACCATTCGCACCCGCAAGCTGATCGGCGCCATCCTGCTGCTCGTGCTCATCGCGGTCTATGCACTCGCGACCATGGCGGTGGCGATCGTCCTGCAGGTCAACGCGAGCAAATGGGTCGAGCTCGTGTTCTATTTCGTCGGCGGGCTTGCCTGGGTGGTGCCCGCTGCCATCCTGGTCCGCTGGATGGTGCGTCCGGATGAGGAGCCCGAAAAGCTCGCCGGAGCGCGCAAGTAGGCCGAATCTCTAAAGGCGGTTCCGATCAGGTCTGCCGGCAGTCACAGATCGACGGAACGATCTCAGGCCAAGCGTGCGACGAGTGGCGCCCCGACGCTTTCGTTGCGCGGTTTGGCCTGCCGCCGGCGCACGAGACGCAAGACCTGGATGTCGGTCACCTCGAAGCCGAGGAAGCGATCCATTTCCGCCGCCAACGCGCCGACCGCGCGCCCCGTCATGCCAACCGACAGGCATGTGTCGAACCGCCCCTCGATGGCCGCAAACAGCGTCCGGGCCTCCTCGTGCTCCGCCACGAGCACGATGAACTCGTAAACTTCATCGAGCGTATCGAGCACCAAGCCGAGGCGGTCTGGATCGAGCACCGTCTCCCTGGCCAGCGCCATGGAGCCGGCAGCAATCGCGTGTGCGCGGCTGCCCGGCAGCCGGGTGATGATCTCCTCGAAGGTCGAGCGGCCCTCGATCAGGTCATTGAGGCCGACGAGCCCAGGGCGCGGGCGCCCACCGGCGACGCTGCCTCCCGCAAGGCTCCACCTGACAATGAGGACCCTGCGCCCGGCTTGGCTCAGCCGCTCCGCCAGGCCAATGGCCTCGGCGGTGGCGTCGATGTCAGGCGCCTCACCTGCAACCATGATGCGGCAGCCCCGGTCCGATGCCGGCAGGCTGAGCAGCTGATCCGCTGCCGCCGTGGGCGACGACACCCTGTCGAACTTCGCCAGCTCGAAGCGATGCACGGGCTGCTCTTGCCGGTGCAGGGCCGCTGACCGGAAGCCTTCCCTGACGGCAATTGCGCCAAGACCCAAGAGGAGCGTGATGGCCATCCCCAGCATGGCGATGGGGCCCCTCCTCGGAAATGCCGGCCTTTGCGGCGGCTCGGCCCAGGCAGCCACCTGAACGCTGCTCCCGGCCGCCACGCCGTCAACCGTCGCGTTGGACGCCAGACGGGAGATGTAATGCTCGACGACCCAATTGACGAAACTGGCCGCGAGGTCGGGATCGGATGCCACCAGACTTACAGCGATGCCCCCGTTGCCATCGGCGCGAACGGCTGCGAACTTTTCGTACACGGCCGCGAGCATGCGCTCGTCGGCTTCATTGAGGCCGGCGAGGGATGGTTGATTGCTGAGACTGAGTTGTGTGAGCAGCCCAGATCCTTCACCCTCATTGAATTCCGGCCAGTTCCGAAGCCCCAGCTCGGATGCCGCGGAAAAGAGCCCGATCGGGTCCTTCAGTCCGCGAATGTGCGCCTCCGCCGCCTCACGCGACACCGGCTCTGCAAGTGCGAGCCGCGCCTCTGCGACGTAGCGCGGGGTGATCCAGGACTGTGCAAAGTAAGTCGCCAGCCCGGCGATGATCGTCGCGAGCAGCAGCAGCGGAAGGTTCCGCCGCACCGCCTGCAAAAAGACGATGCCGAACAGATTGGATGGCGGCTGGGGCGAAGAGTGCATGGTAACGGCGCATCCGGAATGCAATCAGGCCAGTATTGCATCGACTAAACCCGGTCGAACGTAACGAATTCATTAAGATCTCGGCACTTAGTGCTGCGTGTTGCCATCAAGTTGCACTCACCCCACGCATAGCACTTGACCAGGCCGGATTTGCCCCGAACCGCGCCGCGGAAAACCGTTGCGGCTAGGCCGTGGGACTGTCGCTCCCGGGTATTCCGAGCAAAGCCGCCGGCTGAAATGTGTGCCCCTGGGCGTGCGCCAACTCGGCCAGAACGCTCGGCAGCAAGTCGGGCAGATCCTCCGAAATCAGGCCCGGCCCAAATGCACCGGCGGCCGCGCCATGCAGCCAGACCGCAGCGGCGGCGGCCTCGAATGCCGGCATGCTCTGGGCGACGAGGCCAGCAACAAAGCCGCACAGCACGTCGCCCGACCCCGCCGTCGCCAGCGTCGGCGGCGCGTTCGCGTTGATGGCGGCTCGTCCGTCGGGCGCGGCGATGACGGTATCGGCGCCCTTGATGATCGTGACGGCGCCGCTGATCCGTGCGGCTGCTCGCGCTCGCTCGATCTTCGGCAGGTCTGCCAGCCCCGGGAACACGCGCGCGAACTCACCATCGTGCGGCGTCAGGATCACCGGGCGCTCCAGAGCCTTGATGGCCGAGAAGAGGTCCTCCGGCGCGTCGGCGAAGACGGTGAGCGCATCGGCGTCGAGCACCGCGGCGGGTCCCGCTGCGAGGATGGTCAGCACTTTCTCCCGCGTCTCGACGTTCACCCCGCATCCGGGGCCGATGAGAACCATGTTGAAGCGGCGGTCCGTGAGCATATCCGCCAGCTCATCCGCATCGCTCGTCCGGCGCACCATGATCGACGTGACGTGCGCGGCGTGGACGGCAACCGCCCCCTCATCGCCTGCGAGTGTTACCAGGCCCGCGCCGATGCGGAGCGCGCCCCGTGCGGCAAGCCGCGCTGCTCCCGTGTGCGATGCGGGCCCGGATACGATCACGGCATGACCGCGCGCGTACTTGTGCGCCTCGAAGCGCGGCCAGGGGAACCGGCCAAGCCAGAGACCGGGAGCGTTGGCGAACGCCGTGGGTCCGATCTGCCGGAGAACAGTCGGCTTGATGCCGATGTCCACGACTCGGGTGACACCGCAATGGAGCCGCCCCGGAAGCAGCAAGTGACCGGGCTTGGCGCGGAAGAAGGTCACCGTTCGCTCGGCTCTGACGGCAACACCTTTGATCTCGCCGGTTGTGCCATCGACCCCGCTCGGCAGGTCGACGGCGAGCACGCGCTGACTGCCGGATCCCAGCGCCGCCGCAACCTCGCCGGCCACGCCGTCAAGCGGGCGGGCAAGGCCGGCTCCGAACATGGCGTCGATGACGACCGCCGCATCCTCGAAGACAACAGGTGTCATCGGCACGACCGGCCCGGTCCAGGCCGCAGCCATGCATGCGGCATCGCCCTTGAGCGCGTCGCGCGCGCCAAGCAGTGCCACGCTGACCGCGTAACCGCGCTCCCTCAGCAAGCGCGCCGCGACGAAACCGTCGCCGCCATTGTTACCAGGGCCGCACAGGACAGCGATCCGCGCGCCCGGCTCCGCCATCAGCTCGGCCTCGTCGGCAATGGCGCGGCCGGCGTTCTCCATCAGAGCGAGTCCGGGCGTGCCGCCTGCCATGGTCAGCTGGTCCGCGCGCGCCATCTCGGCCGCAGTCAACAATTCGAGCCCCTCGGCACCGGATGTTGTCGTCATCGCTCCTGTTCCGTCACGGATAGTGGCTGAGCTCGATCAGGTTCTGATCCGGATCACGGATATAATAGGAGCGGATAACCCCGCGCGCGCCAGTCCGCTCCACCGGCCCCTCGATGATCGCGACGCCCTCGGCGGCGAGCCGGGCGGCAACCTCGTCGAAGGCATCGACCAGGAAACACAGATCGGCGGAGCCGGGTGTCGGCGTCGCGGCCTTCGGCTCGAACTCCCGCCCGTGCGCGTGAAGGTTGATCTTGTGCGGGCCGAAGCGCAGCGCCGTCCGCCGGTCGGGGCCAAAGACCTCCCGCGTCATCCCGAGCACGCGCTCGTAGAAGGCGGCTGACTTTTCAATCGAGGCGACCGTCAGCACGATGTGGTCGAAACCGATGACGCGCATGGGACTGCCTCCTTGGCTCGCAATATCTAGTTCGCGAAACTAATCGCGCGGTTCCGACGGCGCATTCCGTGCAATTTACGGTCGCCGTGCCCATCCAAGCAGCAGAAATCCGGATCAATCCTGCCTAATTTTCGGGCACTTCGCCTTAAAAGTGGGCCAACGTGCCTTGGCGGCCAACCACCCGACCGCCCCTGGATTTGCTCGAAACCATTGATCTTACGGGCATATTCGGTCGCGCTAACCATCTGGCACGGGTCATGCTAGGGGAAAGATGAGCCAGCGAACACCCCGACGCGGGAGGCACGGAATGAAGAAGATTGAGGCCATCATCAAACCCTTCAAGCTCGACGAGGTGAAGGAGGCGCTCCAGGAAATCGGCCTGCAAGGTATCACCGTGCTCGAGGCCAAGGGCTTCGGCCGCCAGAAGGGCCACACCGAGCTCTATCGCGGCGCCGAGTACGTCGTCGATTTCCTGCCGAAGGTGAAGATCGAGGTTGTGCTTGCCGACGAGCTGCTCGACAAGGCTATCGAGGCGATCCAGAAGGCCGCCAAGACGGGGCGCATCGGCGACGGCAAAATCTTCGTCTCCGCAGTCGAAGAGGCAATCCGCATCCGGACCGGCGAAACCGGCGCTGACGCTATCTGAAACCCGAATTACCGCAATCAACCGGTCCCGCGGCGAGCCCGCGGGTTCTCGTTGAATGGACTGTACCAGACCCACTCCAACACAGAGGAAAGAGGGGAGTTGTAGAATGGCAAACCCAGCCGACGTCCTGAAGCTGATCAAGGACAAGGACGTTAAGTTCGTCGACCTGAGATTTACTGACACCAGGGGCAAGATGCAGCACGTCACCGCAGAGGCGAGCTGCATCGACGAAGGCGTGTTCGCAGACGGCTATGCCTTCGACGGTTCGTCGATCGCCGGCTGGAAGGGGATCGAATCCTCTGACATGCTGCTGAGCCTCGATCCCGCTTCCGCGCACCTCGATCCGTTTTTCGCGCAGACGACGCTCGCCATTTTCTGCGACGTCCTCGAGCCGTCGACGGGCGAGCTCTACGAGCGCGATCCGCGCAGCATCGCCAAGCGCGCCGAGGCCTACCTGAAGCAGACCGGCATCGGCGACACCGTCTATTTCGGACCGGAAGCCGAGTTCTTCATCTTCGACGACGTCCGCTTCACGGCCGACCCCTTCAACTCGGGCTTCAAGCTCGACTCGACCGAGCTGCCGACCAACACCGGCACCTCGTATGAGATGGGCAACCTCGGCCACCGTCCGCGCACGAAGGGCGGCTACTTCCCCGTTCCCCCGATCGACAGCTGCCAGGACATCCGCTCCGAGATGCTGTCGGTGATGGCGGAGATGGGCGTGTCGGTCGAGAAGCACCACCACGAGGTGGCGGCTGCTCAGCACGAGCTCGGCATCAAGTTCGGCACGATGGTGACGATGGCCGACCACATGCAGATCTACAAGTACGTGGTCCATAACGTCGCCCAGGCCTACGGCAAGACGGCGACGTTCATGCCCAAGCCCGTCTTCGGCGACAACGGCTCCGGCATGCACTGCCACCAGTCGATCTGGAAGAACGGCCAGCCGACGTTCGCAGGCAACAAGTACGCGGACCTGTCCGACAACTGCCTGTACTACATCGGCGGCATTCTCAAGCATGCCAAGGCGATCAACGCCTTCTCCAACCCGACCACCAACTCGTACAAGCGTCTGGTGCCGGGCTACGAGGCGCCCGTTCTGCTCGCCTACTCGGCCCGCAACCGCTCGGCCTCCTGCCGAATTCCGCACGTGTCGAGCCCGAAGGCCAAGCGCCTCGAGGTGCGGTTCCCGGATCCGGCGGCCAACCCGTACCTGGCGTTCGCGGCCATGCTGATGGCCGGCCTCGATGGCATCATGAACAAGATCCATCCGGGCGAGCCGATGGACAAGAACCTGTACGACCTGCCGCCGGTGGAGCTCGCACGCATCCCGACCGTTGCCGGCTCGCTGCGCGAGGCGATGGAGAGCCTCGACAAGGATCGCGCCTTCCTGAAGATGGGTGGCGTGTTCACGGACGACATGATCGACGCATACATCGAGCTCAAGATGGCCGAGGTGATGCGCTTCGACATGGCGCCGCATCCGGTCGAGTTCGATATGTACTACTCGGTCTAAGCCGCACTCCCTCCGGGGATCAGCGCAGACTGACAAAGAAGGGCGGCCTCACGGCCGCCCTTTGCATTTCCACGACGTCTGCTTCTGGAGAGCCCACTCAGGCGCGCGGATCATCCGACTTGTTCGGCTCGCTGAAGCGGAGCCTGTTGCCTCAGAAAATCACGACGCTGCGGATGCTCTCGCCAGCGTGCATCAGGTCGAAAGCCTCGTTGATGCGCTCGAGCGGCATGGTGTGCGTGATCATCGGGTCGATCGAGATCTTGCCATCCATGTACCAGTCGACGATCCGGGGCACGTCCGTGCGGCCGCGCGCGCCGCCAAAGGGGGCCCCCTTCCAGACGCGACCGGTGACGAGCTGGAACGGCCGCGTCCGGATCTCCTGGCCGGCACCGGCAACGCCGATGACGATCGATTGCCCCCAGCCGCGGTGGCAGGCCTCGAGCGCGGTGCGCATGACATCGACGTTCCCGGTGCAATCGAACGTGTAGTCCGCACCACCGATCTGGTCCGCGCCGCGCTTCGTCATGTTCACGAGATGCGCCGTGAGATCGCCCCCGACCTCCTTCGGATTGACGAAGTGGGTCATGCCGAAGCGCTCGCCCCAGGCCTTCTTATCGTTGTTGATGTCGACACCGATGATCATGTCGGCGCCCGCAAGGCGCAGGCCCTGCAGCACGTTGAGCCCGATGCCACCGAGACCGAACACGATCGCGGTCGCGCCCGGCTCCACCTTCGCCGAATTGATGACGGCACCGATCCCGGTCGTCACACCGCAACCGATGTAGCAGACCTTATCGAAGGGAGCGTCCTCGCGAATCTTGGCGACCGCGATCTCGGGCAGCACCGTGTAGTTGGAGAAGGTCGAGGTACCCATGTAATGGTGCACCTTCTGGCCCTTGTAGGAAAACCGGCTCGTCCCGTCGGGCATGACGCCCTGGCCCTGGGTGGAGCGGATCGCCGTGCACAGGTTGGTCTTGCGGGAGAGGCACGAGGGGCAGTTGCGGCATTCGGGCGTGTACAGCGGAATGACGTGATCACCCTTGCGCACACTCTTCACGCCGGGGCCGACGTCGACCACGACGCCGGCACCCTCGTGCCCGAGAACGGCCGGGAACAGCCCCTCCGGGTCGGCGCCTGACAACGTGAACTCGTCCGTGTGGCAGATGCCTGTCGCCTTCACCTCGACGAGAACCTCGCCCTCCTTCGGTCCCTCGAGATCGAGCTCGACGATCTCGAGCGGTTTGGCCTTTTCGAAGGCAACGGCGGCACGCGTCTTCATCTCGCAGCTCCATGCGACTGGGATTCGGTCGCCGAATGTACGACGAATCCTCCGCCACATCTCCTATCGGGAAAGTCGCACGTCTGACCTACCGCCGCGCTGCCCCCGGCCGGATTCAGCGATCGATGTTGATGACTTGCCCGGTCGTGGCATCGATCTCCACTTCGATCTCTCGGCCCTGTGCATCGCGGCCCTCGATCTCCCATTCGTTCTCGTCGCGCTCGATTTTCTCGACCGAGACGAGGCCCTGCTGGTTTGCGATGCGAATGGCCTGCTCGACGCTCACCGTAGGTTGCTGTTGCATGGCCGGAGGCTGGCCGCCCTGAGCTCCCGGAGGAGGCATGCCCTGCTGCGCTCCCGCCTGGGCGGCGAGCCCGATCTGGCAGGCGGCGATGATGACGAACGAGCTCTTGCTGATCATGTCGTGCCTTCCTGATGTCCGCGTCGATGTGTGAGCGGCAAGCGCTTGGCGTCAGCCGCCGGCCACCAGCGTGAAACGCGGTCAGGCGCGATTCAGCAGCGCCGAGGCATGGGATTTCGCGCCTGAGGCCAGCTCGCACCGCCAGACGCCGAGAGCACTGCGGACAAAAGAAGGTTTCTAGTCGGCGGGCCGGGCAATGCTCGGATCCGCAAGGTGCTGGCGCAGCATGTCCGTGTACTCGGCCGCCATTTTCTTCACGAACTCTTCGTGGTTTTCGACGTCGAGGACCACCTTGGCCACGTGGGCATTGTAGCGCGCGGCAGCATAGAGGAAGGCCATTTGCAGATCGGTCGCCCTCACCCGCGCATTCTCGCGGTTCGCCAGATCGATGAATTTGTCGGCAAGCTTGAGAAAAGCGGCCGTATCGAGATGCCCTTCGGCGCGCATGGCGCGGCGCTCCTGCCGATTGGGTTCCTTCATGGCCAACTCCACATCCTGTCGTTATCGCGCTCGCTCGCGCACTGCTTGCTTCAGCCCGGCTCCGTCGCGTGATGGAGCGCGGGCAGCTTCCACGGACGCCCAGCCGGCTGCCCTGGC
>JAEZHL010000087.1 GCA_023416575.1 Pseudomonadota bacterium | reverse complement strand
TGCCGTTCGATCGAATCGAGCAGCTCGCCTTCGAGACCAGGGACCAGGACGTGAAGCAGCTGCCGTTGTTCGAGCTGAAGTAGGGGAATCTCGCGCTCCCCGTGCGAAGGAGGGGGAACCCGCCGGCTGCGAGTGCTGTGTCATATTTGCATCATCCCGCACACTGATCATGCGTGAGTTCCGAAGGCTCAGGAGTTATCCACAGGTTTGTCGACCTGTGGGTGAATTCTGAATATCTTTCGGCTGATCAATCCTAACCCATAGCAGCACTTAGTCTTATTTCGAGCCATTTCACAGCAGGCGCTCCATTCCTGGAGGGCACCATGGGGCAGGTCGGCGAGTTCCATGGGGGTCCCGCAATTTTTGAGTGCATTATTCTAGATTCGGGTGTATCCTGAAAATCGTGTCGCGATCAAGTTGAGGGGCTGATCCGACACAGTGTGCAGTTGGCAGTGAAACGCTCGGCGCAAAGGGGACTTGCCAGCGAGCGGCGTTGTGGTTGCGGGGTTGTGTCATGACGGCTAAGCCGTTGCTTGTGATGTTGCTCGCCACGTTGATGGGTCCGGTCATTGGAGTCGGTCTGTTCATTTTGATGCAGACTCTTTGAACGGGCATTCCGGGGCGCCAGGTTGCGCTGCCTCTCTTCCTGTCGAATTGTCGCCAGCTGCTTCCCGTTGGCATCAGTGCGCCCTAAGCTGTAGAGCGGAAGGCTAGGTTCTTCCGCATCCGCAGGACGAGTGGCGCATGGCCCGTGGACTTGTCGACGATTGCTTCAGTCCCACTGAGACGCGCATGCGCCACAGCGATGCGATCGCGTTGCTGCGTTCCCGTCTGACGCCGATTGCGCCCGTCGAGCCAGTTCGGATGGAGGCGGCGCTCGGCCGTATTCTCGCCCGGGCCATCGCCGCTCCCCACCCCGTTCCTGGCCACACCAATTCGGCCGTCGATGGCTATGCGTTCGCGCATGCCGACTATGATGCCTCTCAGGGAATAACCTTCGCGATTTCCGCCCGTGCCGCGGCAGGCCATGCCCTGAGCGAGGCGCCACCCGCGGGAACCGCGGTGCGCATCTTCACCGGCGCCATCATGCCGTCCGGCCTCGACACCGTTGCCATGCAGGAGGACTGCAAGGCGTTCGACGCCGGGGCAGGCGGGGGCGCCCGGGTCGCGATCCCCGGCGGTTTGAAGCAAGGCGCCAACGTGCGCCGCGCGGGCGAGGATGTTGCGGCCGGCGAAACACTGTTCGAGCCGGGGCACGTCATTCGACCGCAGGATCTGGCAGCGCTCGCCTCGCTCGGCATCACGACGGTGGACTGCTTCCAGCGCCTGCGGGTGGCTCTCGTTTCGACGGGCGATGAGCTCGTTCCGCCAGGTGAGGCCGAGCTGGCTGCCGGACAGGTTTACGACGCCAACGCGCCGATGCTGGCCAGCCTCGTGAAGCTCGCCGGTTGCTCGGCGCAACACCTCGGCATCTGGCCCGATAACGCGGCCGAGGTGCGGGACCAACTGGCACGTGCGGCCCGCGACTTCGATGTCATCCTGACGACCGGCGGCGCGAGCCGGGGCGAGGAGGATCATATGGGGGACGCGCTGGCCGCCCTGGGCTCGCGTCACTTCTGGCAGCTAGCCGTCAAGCCGGGCCGGCCGATGATGTTCGGCCAGATCGGCGGCACCGTGGTGGCGGGACTGCCGGGCAATCCCGTGGCGGTGTTCGTCTGCTTCCTGATGTACGTCTGGCCGCTGCTGCGCCGGCTGTCCGGTGCGGCGTGGCCGGAGCCGCGCAGGTTCCCGATGAAGGCTGCGTTCGACTTTCCCAACCGCAAGGTTGGCCGCCGCGAGTTCTGGCGCGGCACCCTGGTCGAGACGGCGGATGGCCTGGCAGTCGACAAGTTCAAGCGCGACGGCTCCGGCCTGATCACGGGACTCCGGGTGGCCGACGGCTTGATCGACATCCCCGAGGATGTCCCCGAGGTGAAGCGCGGTGACCTGGTCTCGTTTCTCCCATTTTCGGAGTTCGGCATTATCAGCCGATAATGCAATCTGCAGCTGACGGACTAAATCTCGAAAAGGCGAAAAGTTACGCCGTTCATGGCGCCGGCGTGGCTCGGGTGCGACTTTTGCGTGCAGCGGGCTCCGGTTGTTCCACAATCGCGTATGCGCTCATCAATCATTAACTGCGATCCGTCTTTAATTAGCCCACACCGCCGCTCGCAATACCCCCATGAGCGCCCAGTTCCCGGCGCACTGCCCAGAGAGGATCGCCCATGTCTCGTCCAGCCGCTCCTCAATCCTGCCTCGTCAAGCGCGAAGAGAAAGAAGACAGGCTCAAAGCCTTCGTGCTGCAGCACATCGCCGACAGGAGGTCACAGGGCGTCGACGACCACGCCACGCCGACCTGCCTGCTGCTGGCCCGCTCGGCCGAAAGTCCGGTTGCAAAGACCGTGCTTTCCCTGGGCGCCAAGGCCGACCTCAAGGGTTTTGCGGTGCGCGCCATCTTCGCCCATCTCGGCACGGCCGAGACGGCGCGGATTGCGGAGGCCTGTCGGGTTTCCGACTGGGCCCTCCAGATCCGCTGGGCGCGGGACCTCCGGCTCCTCGATGCGCATGAGCAACTCGTCATGGGGCCGGCGATGAGCTGGATGGGCGACTGTATGCGCCGCGATCCCATGAACCGCGACGCCTGCGAGCAGTTCGCGGCGGACTGCCATGTCACGGCGCGGCGCGGGGCGCTCTACTTCGAGCGCATCTGGCAGCTCTCCGAGCCGATCTTCGAGCGGCAGGGCTTCGAGATGGCGGCTGCACCGGACCCCACCCTCGTGCCGCTCGTGGAGCAGCTGGCGGCTTCAGGCAACAACAGGCTCCGTCCGAGGACCTCCTTCTGAAAACTCTGGGGATAACGGCCGGCAACGAGCCGCAACTCCCCTGAATTGCCGGTAGCATCCTACAAACAGTCACTGTTCGGTCATGGCGACTTGATCGAGTGTGGGCTGACCACTCGTGAAGCGCGCGCTAGCATGCGTGCGCGTACCGGGGGGCTGGCTCGCTCGATTGGACCTCGCCATGACCCGACTGTTGCGCATCGCCGTTATTGCCTTCGCATTCCTCATTCCCGCGCACGCATTTGCGCAGGGTGCATCGTTTTCGCATACGGGGCTTGCCCGGGATGCGCAACGCTACGAAGCCTCGCTCAAAACCAATTCGACTCCCGGCCGGCAGAAGGCACAGGATCTCGTCGCCGCAGGCCGTAAGGCTCAGGCCGCATCGGGTGATCACCGGTCGGCGACCCGTTCGTTCGCGCTCGCCGTCGCCGCCGAGCCCAACAATGCCGAGGCGTGGCTGGCGCTTGCCGGCGCGCTTCTGGCGACACCTCCGGATCCCGCCCGGCCATCGGAGCGCTATGTTCTGCCGACCCATGCGAGCGGTGCGGCCTATCTGGCTTATGAGCGCGCGACGACGCCCGCCGCAAAGGCGCGCGCGCTTGCCGTTCTGAGCACAGCACTTCAGCGCCGCTCCCTGTGGCGGCCGGCGATCGAGGCCCTGAAGACGAGCCTGGCGCTCGCCGACGATCCTGAGGTTCGCGAAACCTACGAGGCGCTGCGGAGCGAGCATGGCTTCCGTCTGGTCGACTACACGGTCGAGGCGGATGCAGCGCAGCCTCGTGTCTGCCTGCAGTTCTCCGAGGACTTGAAGCGGGGCGAAGACTTCGCGCAGTTCGTCGCTGTCGGCGGCAAGGACGCGCAGGCCCTCACCGCGGAAGGCCGGCAGCTGTGTGTCGAGGGTCTCTCTCACGGACAGCGCTATGAGCTGGTCGTGCGCGCCGGGCTTCCCTCGACGGTCGGGGAGAGCCTCGAGACGTCGTCCGAGCTCGCCGTCTACGTCCGCGACCGCGCGCCGTCGGTGCGCTTCACCGGACGCAGCTATGTGCTGCCGAGCCGCGGCCAGTCGGGCATTCCCGTCGTCTCCACGAACACGGACAGGATCGCTGTCGAGGTCTACCGCATCGGCGATCGCAGTCTGGCGACCGCGTTGACGAACGGCGAATTGCAGCGGCAGCTCGGAAGCTATGAGCTCGAGCAGATGCGGCAGACATCCGGCGCCCGGGTCTATGTCGGTGAGCTGAGCGCTGCCATGCGGCTCAACGAGGAGGTGACGACGGCCGTCCCTGTGAGCGAGGCGGTGCCGGAACTGAAGCCCGGTGTCTACGCGATGATCGCCCGGCCGGCCGATAAGCAGGATGACTACGGACCATATGCGACGCAGTGGTTCATCGTCTCCGACCTGGGGCTCGCGACGTTCACCGGGGATGACGGCATCCACGCCTTCGTGCGCTCGCTGGCGACGACCGAGGTCGTCACCGATGCGACCGTGCGGCTGGTGGCACGCAATAACGAGGTGCTCGGCCAGGCCAAGACCGATGCCCGCGGTTACGTGCGCTTCGAGGCGGGCCTTGCGCGCGGCACGGGCGGCATGGCGCCGGCGATGTTGGTGGCGGAGGGAGCGAGCGGCGATTATGCCTTCCTCGATCTGACCTCGTCCGCCTTCGATCTCTCCGACCGCGGCGTGCAGGGGCGCGAGCCGCCGGGACCGCTCGACGGGTTTGTGTTCACGGAGCGGGGCGTCTACCGGCCAGGAGAGGACGTCCACCTCACCGCGCTCGTCCGTGAGCGCACCGGAAACGCCTCGAGCGTACCCACGACCTTGATCGTGATCCGTCCTGATGGCGTCGAGCACCGCCGCATCCCGCTGACGGAAGGCGAGCTCGGTGGCCGCACGACGACGATCCAGATTGCCGGCTCCGCCATGACCGGAACCTGGCGGGCCCGGCTCCATGCCGACCCGAAGGACGATCCGCTGGCCAGCGTGGCTTTCCTGGTCGAGGACTTCGTTCCCGAGCGGCTGGATTTCACCATCGACCCAGTTGCCAAGCTGCTCGTTCCCGAGGAGAGCGGCATGTTCAGGATTGCGGGGCGGTATCTCTACGGTGCGCCGGCTGCCAACCTGGCAGTCGAGGGCGACATCGTCGTGAAACTGGCGGCGGAAGGCGTGAGTGACTTCCCTGGCTATCTCTTTGGTCTCTCGGACGAGCAAGTGTCGCCCGTTCGCGCGCCGATCGAGGGCCTGCCGAACACGAATGCGGAAGGCCGCGCCGAGCTCGATGTCATGCTGCCGCCGATCCCGCGTACGGGCCGGCCGCTCCAGGCCGACATGATGCTGCGCTTGCGTGAGCCGGGTGGCCGCACGATCGAGCGGAAGGTGAGCCTGCCGATCGATCTCAAGACGCCGCGCCTCGGAGTGAAGCCGCTGTTTCGTGACTTGCAAATCGGCGAGGGCGCGGCTGCCGAGTTCGACGTCATTCTCTTGGATGGCGAGCGTCGCCGCGTCGGGGCCAAGGGCGCGAAGTGGGAGCTTGTGCGGCTCGAGCAGCGCTGGCAGTGGTACAGCCGGGACGGCATCTGGACCTACGAGCCCATAACGCTCACGCACAAGGTGGCGAGTGGCGCGATCGATATCGGTACGGATCGCCCGGCGCGCATCGGCGCCAAGGTCGACTGGGGCCGCTATCGTCTCGAGGTCTCGGCGCCGGATGCTGGCGGCCCGGTTTCGAGCATCGCCTTCAGTGCCGGGTGGTACGCGGACGAGGGGACCGAGAGCCCCGAGATGCTCGAGATCGCCCTCAACAAGCCTACCTACACGGCGGGTGAGACCGCGAAGCTGAAGATCGTCGACCGGCAAGGCGGGCGGGCACTCGTTGCCGTCCTCGGCGAAGGGCTGCTGGCGAGCCAAGAGGTCGAGCTGCCCGCGGGCGGTGGCGAGGTCACCATCCCGGTCGAGAGCACCTGGGGTCCGGGAGCGTACGTTACGGCCATGCTCTATCGGCCGATGGACGAGAAGGCGAAGCGCATGCCCGGACGCGCCATCGGCGTGAAGTGGCTGCCGATTGATCAGAGCGCGCGCACGCTGAGCGTGGCGCTGGGTTCACCGCAGCAGGTACGCTCCGGCGCGAGCCTCGCCGTGCCCGTGAAGATCGATGGGCTCGCCGCAGGTGAAGAGGCGCGCGTGACTGTCGCCGCCGTCGATCTCGGCATTCTCAACCTGACCCGCTACGAGGCGCCCCAGCCCGAGCGCTGGTTCTACGGCCAGCGCCTGCTCGGCACCGAAATCCGTGACTACTACGGACGGCTGATCGATGGCATGCGCGCGGAACGGGGACGGCTGCGCTCCGGCGGCGATGCAGACAGCGATGATGTCTCGATGCAGGGCAGCCCCCCTGTGGAGGCGACCGTGGCGCTGTTCTCTGGTATCGTCACGGTCGGGGCGGACGGCACGGCTTCGGTCACGTTCGACCTGCCAGAGTTCAACGGCACCGTCCGGCTGATGGCGGTGGCGTGGAGCGGGGACAAGATCGGGCACGGAACAGCCGACGTTATCGTCCGCGATCCGGTCGCGCTCATCGCCTCAGGGCCGCGCTTCCTGACCCTTGGCGATGAAGCCCGTCTCGAGGTGGATCTGCACAACATCGAAGACACAGCGGGGCCGCTGCGTGTCGCGGTCGCGCAGGAAAGTCCGGCGGGGATGATGTCCACGGTTCACCAACGCGAGGTGTCGCTCGCGCAGAACGAACGCAAGGCGGAGCGCTTCAGTGTCAAGCCGCAGGAGGTTGGTCGGTACTCGTATGACATTAACGTCACGGGTCCGGGCGGTCTCGATGTCCGGAGACGGCTGACGTTCGATGTGAAGCCGCCAGCCGGAGACATCCGCCGCGTGAGCGTCAGCAAGCTCGCGCCGGGTGGCAGCCTGACGCTGGGGTCCGATCTCCTCACCGACCTGATCCCGGGCAGAACACGTGTCTCCGTAAGCGTCGGGCCTGCTTCGGGTCTGGATGTGCCGGGCCTCCTCACCCAGCTCGACCGCTATCCTTATGGCTGCGCCGAGCAGACGACGAGCCGCGCCCTGCCTTTGCTTTATGCCAACCAGCTCGCGGTTCAATCCGGCCTGCCGGGTGATGCCGATCTCAGGGAGCGCATCGAGAAAGCGATCGACCGCGTCTTCGAGATGCAGGATGCCTCTGGTGCATTCGGTATCTGGGGGCCGGGCAACGGCGACATGTGGCTGACGAGCTACGTCACCGAGTTCCTGACCCGCGCCCGCGAGCAGGGGTTCGTGGTGAAGCAGCAGGCGTTCGCGCTGGCGCTCGACCGGCTGCAGAATTTCGTCAGCTATGCGCAGGACTTCGAGCGCGGCGGGGAAGAGCGCGCCTACGCGCTCTATGTCCTGGCGCGCAACGGACGGGCGCCGATCGGGGAGGTCCGCTACTACGCGGATACGCGCCTCGACCGGTTCGCGACGCCACTTGCGAAGGCTCAGCTCGGCGCTGCGCTTGCCATGCTGGGTGACCGCGAGCGGGCGGAGACGGTGTTCCGGCAGGCGCTGGCGTCGATTGCGGATCAGGACGACGCCAGCCGGCGGGACTTCGGCTCGGCGCTGCGGGACCGGGCGGCTCTCGTCACACTTGCGGCCGAGACGCGAGCGGTGCCCGCCGATGTCGGCCCGCTCGCCTCGGCGCTTGCCGAAGCGCATGCAACCCGGACCCACACCTCCACCCAGGAGCAGGCCTGGATGCTGTTGGCCGCGCGCGCCCTCATCGACCAGAGCCGCACGACCACACTCTCGGTCGATGGCGCGGCGCACAGCGGTGCCTTCAGCCGAACGCTCTCGGCAGCGGAAATCCGCGATGGCGGCCTCGTCATTCGCAATGATGGTGATGCGGCCGTCGATACGGTGATCTCCGTGATCGGCGCCGCGCTGACACCGGAGCCGCCGATCTCCCGCAACCTCAAAGTCGACCGCGCGTTCTACACACTGGATGGCAAGCCGGTTGCGCTCGACAGTGGCAGTGGCGGCGCAGCCCAGCTTCGACAGACGGATCGTCTCGTCGTCGTGCTCAAGGTGGAGGCGCCCGCGAGTGGGCGAGTGCTGCTGGTCGACCGCTTGCCGGCCGGCCTCGAGATCGAGAACCCGCGACTCGTCGACAGCGCGAATACCAAGAGCTTCGACTGGCTGAAGACGGCGGTGCAACCGGAGCACACGGAATACCGGGATGACCGCTTCGTTGCCGCGTTCGATCTGCCTGGCAACGGCGGGGCGAACGGCGCCGGTGGGGAGAGCTCCCAGCCCGCGGCTGCCCGGACCTCGCTGACCGTGGCCTACATGGTGCGAGCGGTGACGCCCGGAATGTACGTGCATCCGGCAGCGACCGTCGAGGACATGTACCGGCCCGAGCGGTTCGCGCGTACCGCCTCCGGACGGCTCGAGGTTCTGGCGAGAGAGTGAGCCCGGTGAAGGGAACGGCCATGGTGCGCAGCAAGCCCGATCGCTGGCTGACCATTCCTGTCAGCATCCTCTTTGTGGTGATGCTGACGGCCTATCTCTCGGTGCGCCTCTCCATGTCCGGGATGGGGCCGCCGCCGCTCGAGCGGGCAGCCGAGGTCTCCGTCACGGTGGTCGATCGGAACGGAGAGCTGCTCCGTGCCTTCACGACGCCGCAGGGAAGGTGGCGGTTGCCCGTTGAGCCGCGCGAGGTCGACCCGCGCTACGTCGCCATGCTGCTCGCCTTCGAGGACCGCCGGTTCAAGACGCACGGCGGCGTCGATCCGCTTGCTGTCATGCGCGCCGGTGGCCAGCTCATCCGGCATGGCCGCATCGTCTCGGGTGCCTCGACGCTCACTATGCAGGTGGCGCGCCTGCTCGATGGCGAGCACGAGCGCACGATGGCTGCGAAATGGCGGCAGTCGATGCGCGCCCTGCAACTCGAGGAGAAGCTGACCAAGGACGAGATCCTGGGCCTCTATCTCCGCCTCGCTCCGTTTGGCGGCAACATCGAAGGGGTGCGGGCCGCCTCACTCGCCTATTTCGGCAAGGAGCCGCGGCGATTGTCTGTCGGCGAGGCCGCACTACTGGTTGCGCTGCCGCAATCGCCGGAAACGCGGCGGCCGGATCGTCATCCCGAAGCGGCACGGCGCGCGCGCGATCGGGTTCTTGCCCGGGCTGTTCAGGAAGGTGTGATCACGGCGGCGGAAGCCGAACGGGCGCGCCAAGAGACTGTGCCGGAGATCCGCCGCGAGTTCCTGAAGCTCGCCCCCCATCTGTCGGAAGTCGAGATCCTGCGCCATCCGAACGAGAAGGTGCACCGGCTGACGCTGGTGCGCGGTCTCCAGGGCCAACTCGAAGCGCTGGCGCGTGATCACGCGCGTGGTCTCGGCCGGCGGCTGTCGGCGGCGATTCTGGTCGTCGACCATCGCAGCGGCGAGCTTCTGGCGCACGTCGGCTCGTCTGATTACCTCGACCAGTCGCGCCGCGGGGCCGTCGACATGGTCGACGCGATCCGCTCGCCGGGCTCGACGCTGAAGCCGTTCATCTACGGCCTCGCCTTCGAGGCGGGGATCGCCCATCCCGAGACGCTGATCGAGGACCGGCCGACGCGGTTCGGGCTCTACAAGCCGGAAAACTTCGACGAGGATTTCCGCGGCTCGGTGACCGTTCGCGAGGCGTTGGCAAGCTCGCTCAATATCCCGGCGGTGAAGGCGTTGAATGCGGTCGGTCCGGCCCGCCTCGTGTCACGCCTGCAACTTGCCGGATTGCAGCCGGCGCTCCCCGCGCATGAGGAGCCGACTCTCGCGATCGCGCTCGGGGGCCTCGGGCTCAGTCTGAAAGAGCTGGCAAAGGCTTATGCCAGCCTGGCCCAGGGCGGCGCCGCGGTCGAGCTGCGGCACCGGCTCGATCCACGTTCAGCCGTTAGCCTTTCCGGTGAGGGGGAGCGATCGCGGCTGCTCTCGCCCGCTGCGGCCTGGTACGTGACCGATATTCTCAAGGATGCGCCGCCACCGGCCAGCGCCATGGGCGGGCGCTTCGCCTACAAAACCGGGACGTCCTACGGCTATCGCGACGCGTGGGCGATCGGCTACGACGGTGCGCACGTGATCGCGGTATGGGTCGGCCGGGCCGACGGCGCTTCGACGCCTGGGCTGACCGGCCGGACCTCGGCGGCGCCTCTGCTGTTCGATGCCTTCCAGCGTCTCGGCGGTCAGCGCGCGCCCCTGATGTCGCCACCGCCGGGCGTTCTGCGCGTCGCGGGAGCCGAGCTCCCCCCGCCTCTGAAACGGTTCGCCGAGCTTGGGGAGGACAATCCTGCCGGCGGGCATTACCGCGAGCCGCCGGTGCTGATCGCATTCCCGCCCGACCGTTCAGAGCTCGAGCTCGACGGGGCGGATGGTCTGTTGCAGCTCAAGGCGGATGGCGGTGCGCTGCCGCTGACCTGGATGGTGGACGGCCGCCCGATCGACTCCGACCCGAACCGGCGGCATGCTCTATGGCATCCATCCGGGCGCGGCTTCGTCCGGTTGACGGTGACGGATGCCAAGGGCCGCGTCGACAGGGTCAGCGTGCGCCTGCGCTGACCCCCGCATCCAGGCGGTGATCCCCAATCGCAACTCTGAATTGAAAAGCTGTGCTGGCCATCTGGCCAACATGCGTTCATGCACGTTAGCCTCTTGGTTGCCTGCCAGCGAAGGCGCCGCTCGTCCGGACAGCAGGGCGGCTCCCCGGCAGTGGAGGATTGGAGAGGCATTCGCATGGTCCTGGCGCACCTCGTCCGCCTGTTGGTCGCGATCTTCGGCCTGCTGTGGTTGACCGCTTGCGACCAGAAAGGCGCGAAGCTGCCGGCGGTTGGCGCGCGCATGAACGAGACATCAGTGTCGGGCATCTCGGCCGGCGCGTACATGGCCGGCCAGTTCCAGCTCGCCCATGGGCGCGATGTCGTCGGCGCGGGGATCATCGCGGGCGGTCCGTGGGGCTGCGCGGAAAGCCTCTACGCGGATGTCATGCCAGGACCGGGGACCGCATTTCTCAACCTGTCCCGGGCCATGAACGGTTGCCTGCTGAATGCGTTGCGGGCCTGGGGCATTCCTGATCCGCAATGGCTGGCGACCCGCGCCGGCCAGCTCTCGTCCACCGACCGGATCGATTCGTTAACCTCTGTCCGCGATGACCGCCTCTACCTGTTCACGGGCAAGGAAGACCACGTTGTCGTTCCGGCCATCGTGGCAGCGGCGCGTGACTTCTATCGCGCGATCGGCGTGAGCGACGACCGCATGCTGTTCGTCGACAACATACCGGCCGGACATGGGTTCGTGACCGAGGACAAGGGGAATGCCTGCGACGCGACCGCGGCTCCTTACATCGTTGATTGCAACTACGACATGGCCGGCGCGATGCTCGGCCAGATCTACGGCGCGCTCAATCCGAAAGCTCCCGAGCCAGCAGGAGAGACGATCACCTTCGATCAAGGCGAGTTTCTCGAGGATCTCGCGAGCCACGGGCTTGCCGACACTGGCGTCGTCTACATCGCCCCTGGATGCCGCCAGTCGGGCGGATGCCGGGTACACGTTGCTTTCCACGGATGCGGGCAGAACACGGCCGCCGTCGGCGATGCGTTCATCACGGAGTCGGGCTTTCTCGCCTGGGCCGACAGCAACCGGTTGATCGTGCTCTTCCCGCAGGTCAGCCGCACGCCGGCCAACCCGCAAGCATGCTGGGACTGGTGGGGCTATACCGGGCGGCAGTTCCTGACGCGCGATGCACCCCAGATTGTCGCAGTCCACAGGATGCTGCAACGGCTGGCGGCATCGGGCTCCATGATCTAGAGCAAAGCACCCACTGCGCGCGCGTGTGAGGCTCAATGGCCGGCGCGGACGGGAATCGCCCCGATTGCCATGCGTGCGGGGCAGGCAAAGTTCGGAGGGGGACAGCATGACCGCTGAGCGATTTGCGCTGGGGCGCATTGGCATTCGCGCCCGGATCTGGAGCGGGCGGCGGATCGGCGGCGACAAGCTCGCCGCGCTCGCGGCGCTGGCGGCACTCGGCGTGTGGGTGGCGCCGAGTCCCTTTCCGGATGCGGTGCTATCGGAGACCCAGACCGAGGAGCGGACAAGCGTATCCGCGCCCGGCGACGGCACCGGAACAACGCCGGCCATGCGCACCGAGCACAAGTTCGGCGGCTACGGGGGCGTTTCCTATACCCATCCGAGTGCCGTTCGCATCGTCAACCCTGGCGTCACCGATCTGACCGCCTCGGACTTCGGCTGGATCGGCCGTCCGTTCAAGAGTCCCATCTATTACGGTCTGCGGACGCAGCACTGGCAGCCGGGCGCGCTGACCGGATCGATGGTCGACTTCACGCACGCCAAGGCGATCGCGAAGGCCGATGACGTCGCGTCGTTCTCGGGCACGCTCAACGGCGAGCCCGTGCCGCCGACTGCCAAGGTCGGCGATGTGTTCCGGCATCTCGAGTTCAGCCATGGCCACAACATCCTGACCCTCAATGGCGTCTTCCGCACGCCCGGATCATGGCTGCCCGTGCGGCCCTACTTCGGACTTGGCGGCGGCGCATCCCTTCCGCACACGGAAGTCGGCTTGCGGGCGGAGGCGCCGAAGCGGACCTACGAATATCAGTTCGCCGGCTTTGCAGGTCAGGTCCTTGCGGGCATCGAAGTGCCGCTGGGCCGGGTTTCGCTGTTCTTCGAGTACAAGTTCACGTACGCGCCCTATAGCGTGCCGCTCTCGCACGAGCCCTACGGCTGGCTGTTCGTCACCGACGTGTGGCGGCAGTTCCGGGCCTGGATGACGGGAGAGAAGCCGCCCGGCGGCGTCCTGACGACGACGCTCGCCAGCCATCATGGCATCAGCGGCCTTCTGGTCCGGGTAAGTCCCGGCGTCCCGGCAAAGCAGCCCCCTGCCGGGCCGCAGAAGTAGCGAACGTGTGGCAACTACGGGTCGATCGTCGGCCGGTAGTCCGATGTTCCCCAGTGCCGGATGGTCGAACCGCGCGGCACGACATCTCCGGCCGGCAGAATGCCATAGTGGCGGGCAAGGCGTGTCAGCGCGAGCTGAAGCACGATTTTCCCCGAGCGCTGGGGCCAGCCCGCACCTCGTTCCGCCTCCTCCAGCCCCTTGAGGTGGCAGCACACGTCGATGAGGATGCCGGCCAGCTCCGGGCCGACGGCCTTGAGAGCGAGGCGGACTCGCTCTCGTGCCGCGACGATGCGGTCTTGCAGCTCGATCCCGGCACCAGGGGCCGCGCGTCTCTCGCGGCGGCTCGATGAGGTCGAGTTCCAGCTCGATGTGACCTTCGGCGTCA
>JAEZHL010000058.1 GCA_023416575.1 Pseudomonadota bacterium | reverse complement strand
GCGGACGGGTGGCTTGCTCCTCGCGCACGAGGGGGCGAGGATAGCCGCGGCAACGGATCGCTGGATCTGTTGTGCAGATGGGGCGGTCAATAATGGTGCACGCCGCTCGAGGCGGGCGCGAGGCGAGGGGATGATGGAGGCAGTACGACGCACGCCTGCCCTGCTCAGCGGGGTAGCGGTCATCAAGCGTTTCCTCCTGCCGGTGGTCGCGGCAGCGCTGGCCATCGGCGGGGCGCTGTGGCTGGCAGGCCAGCCGGACACGGGCGGCGAGGTCTGGGCGGCCGCGACGGCGCTCGTCCTGCTCACTCTTATCGTCGATATCGGGCTCAGTTTTCGCCGCGGGGAATTCGGCCTCGATCTCATCGCCGCGCTTGCGATGGCCGGGGCGCTCATCCTGGGCGAGCAGCTCGCGGGCGCGATCATCGCGCTGATGTATACCGGCGGCGAGGCCCTCGAGGGATATGCGCAGCGCCGCGCCCGGGCGACGATGACCGCGCTGCTCTCGCGGGTGCCGCGTACGGCTGCGCGCTACTCCGATGGCGAGCTGCGCGAGGTCGCCCTGGCCGAGCTCGTGCCGGGGGATCGCATCCTCGTACGCCGCGGAGAGGTGGTGCCGGTCGATGGCAGCGTCGAGAAGGGCGATGCAACTCTCGATCAGTCCGCATTGACGGGCGAGGCGCTGCCTGTCCGGCGCCTGGCGGGCGAGGCCGTGATGAGCGGCTCGACCAACGCTGGCGATGCATTTGATCTGCAAGTGACGAGCACGGCCGCGAACAGTACCTATGCTGGCATCATCCGGTTGGTCGAAGCCGCCCAGGCGTCCAAGGCGCCGATGGCCCGGCTTGCCGACCGGTACTCGTTGGTGTTTCTGGGCGTGACGTTGGTGCTGGCCGGCGCGGCATGGCTTGCGAGCGGTGAAGCGGTGCGAGCGCTCGCGGTTCTGGTCGTCGCAACGCCTTGCCCCCTCATTCTCGCAGTGCCGGTGGCCATCATTGCCGGTGTGTCGCGGTGTGCGAAAAGAGGCGTGCTCGTCAAAGGCGGCGGCGCCCTCGAGATGCTTGCTGAGATCAAAACCGTTCTACTCGACAAGACGGGCACCGTCACCGACGGCCGTGCCCGGCTGATCGAAATGAAGGTGCGTCCCGACCTCGATGCACTGGAAGTGCTGCGCCTGGCCGCGTCCTTGGACCAAGGATCACACCACGTCATCGCCGAGGCGATCGTTGCCGCAGCGCGCGAACGGGGGCTGCGTCTGGTGACGCCGAGCGGCGTTCGCGAGCTGCCGGGGGCGGGCGTCATGGGTCGGGTGGAAGAGCGCGAGCTGATCGTCGGCGGATGGGATTACGTCAAGGCTCACGTCGCGCCGTCCGGATTCAGCGCCGACATGGATGCCTGGATCAGACGCGGCGGCACCGTGGCGGTTGCGGTGGCGATGGACGGCGAGCTGGCCGGCGTTCTCCTGCTAGCCGATCAGGTGAGGCCGGAAGCCGGAACCGTGCTGCGGCAGCTGCGCGATGCCGGCGTCGGCCGGATCGTGCTGGTCACGGGCGACCGGGCCGATCTGGCGGAGAGCGTGGCGGCGTTCCTTGGCGTCGATCGCGTCGAAAGCGAGATGAGGCCGCAGGACAAGACGGCCGCTGTCGCGGTCGAGCGACAGCACGGGCCGGTGATGATGGTGGGTGATGGCGTCAATGACGCTCCCGCCCTGGCTGCTGCCGATCTCGGTGTCGCGATGGGCGCCCGCGGTGCCGCGGCATCCTCCGAAGCGGCCGATGTCGTCATCCTGGTCGACAGGCTCGACCGGCTGGTGAGCGCGGTGCGGATCGCTCACCGCTCGCGCGGCATCGCGCGGCAAAGCGTCATCGCCGGGATGGGCATGTCCGTGGCGGCGATGATCGTGGCCGCGTTCGGATACCTGACCCCCGTCCAGGGCGCGCTGCTGCAGGAGGGGATCGATGTCCTCGTGATCCTGAATGCCTTACGCGCACTCGGCGAGCCGATCTGGATGAGGATGAGGCCGAGCGCGTTGAGCCGCGAGGAACTGCAGAAACTGAATGCCGAGCATCGCGCCCTTGCGGACGTGCTCGACGACATCCGCATTGCCGCGGATCGCAGCCGCTATCTGCCTGGGCCGGACCTGCGGCGCCAGCTTGCGGATCTGGACTCCGTGCTTCGCACGCGGTTGCTGCCGCACGAAAAGCGCGAAGACGAGGTGATCTATGCGCGGATCCGGCAACGTGCTGGCGAGCCCAATGCGCTGGCTGGCATGAGCCGAACGCACATGGAGATCCAGCGGCAGGTCCATGCCTTGACCTCCCTGCGCGAAGCGTTGCCCAAGGAAGGGCCGACCGATGCTCAACGCTATGAGATCCAGCGTATGCTGCACGGTCTGGAAGCGATCACCCGCCTGCATGTCGCCCAGGAGGATGAGATCTACCGCGCTCTCGAGCCCGAATAACCTGCCGGCCAAATCCGCTGGCACGTGTGAAACGCGGAACATTCGGCCGTTTCGGCGGTTTGGCCCAATGTTTTGCGGGTTGTCGGGACGTGGAACTGGTTGCTTCTCTGCTGCTGCTGATCGTGGTCGCCGGGCTCATCGGGCGGGCGATGGATCAGCAGCGCTACTTTCGGGTTCTGCAGCCCGTCGCTGCACCTAGCGAAGAAGCGGCCCCCTGGATCGCGGTTATCGTTCCGGCGCGCAATGAGGCATCGAAAATCGGCGCTTGCCTCGAAGGATTGGCCGGCCAGACCTATCCATCCTCACGTCTCACCGTGCACGTCATCGACGACGGCTCCAGCGACGGGACGAAGGCGATCTCAGCGGACATCGCACGAACGTGCCCTATGATCTCCGTAACGTCCGCGCCACCGCCGACGCCGGGGTGGACGGGGAAATCGCATGCCTGCTGGTTTGGCGCGCAACGCGATGCCGACTCCGAATGGCTCTGCTTTCTGGATGCCGATACCCGCCCCAGGCCGGAGCTTCTGGCGAGCGCCTTGGCCGCTGCGCAGCAGGACGGTTTGGATTTTCTGTCGCTTGCGCCGCGCCAGGAGTTGGAGAGCGCGGCCGAGCGCCTGGTAATGCCGTGCGGATTCTATCTGCTGGCGTTCACGCATGATGTGCGCGATCCGCTCGATCCCGAATGCGAGAAAACAGCCGCCTGCGGCCAGTTCATTCTGGTGCGGCGATCCGCGTACGAGAAAGCCGGCGGGCATGCTGCTGTGGCCGGTGCCTTGAGCGAGGATCTCGAGCTGGCGCGTGTGCTGAAGCGAAACGGCTGCCGGACCGCGATGTTCGGGGGCGACCGGCTCATCAGCGCGCGCATGTACGAGGGTTATGCCAGCCTGCGGACGGGCGTGACGCGAAACCTGGTGGATATGCTCGGCGGGCCGGCGCGGGCGCTTACCATCATCTCGGCCGGCGTAGTCCCGGCCTGGGCGTCGGTCGCGCTCCCGTTCTCGACCGTGCTGACCTGGAATTCAGGTGTCATAGAAACGGCGTCACTCCTGGCAGCGTGCATCGCCGCTGCTGCCGCTTTCGGATTTCACATTGCGGGGGCGCGCCATTTCTCCATTCCCGTCTGGTACGGCCTCTTATTTCCGGTCGGATATACGATAGGAGCAAAGCTCGTCATCGAGAGCATCTGGCGACGCCGAACCGGGCGCGTCGTGTGGAAGGGTCGCACCTATCCCGGTGAGCGCCATGTATCACGGCGCTCGGGCTCGGCTCCTGTTTCGGATTTGCAGCGCTCATGACCGAGCACCTGCGTCGCATTCCCGGCCGCGGCGTGGTGTTCATCATCGTCGCGATCGCGATCGTCGCCTACATCGTGCAGCCGTTGCTGCTGCCATTCGTCATCGCCGGGGTGCTGGCGTTCGTCTGCACGCCGCTCGTGAACTTGATCGTATCACGAATTGGCATTCCGCGCGCCGTCGCCGCGTTCGTGGTGTTTGCCGTGGTGGTCGCTGGACTCGGCGCGCTGGGCTGGATCGCGCTCCCACCGCTCTTGCGCGAGGGGTTGGGCGTCATCGAAAACTTCGAAGGCATCATCAGATCCGCCATCGCCGGGACCGTCGGCGACGAGCCGTTTACAATGTTCGGGCGAACGATGACGGCTGAGACGATGGCGCAAGAAGCCGTCGGTTCGCTGCGGTCCTGGATCGGCGAGCCCAGCCGATTTCTGACTGTTGCTGGATTGGGCTTCGCGTCCATGATCGGGCTGTTCATCACGCTCGTGCTGTTCGCGTATATGATTTTCGACGGCCCGCGCATCGCCGAAGGAGCGTTTTGGCTGGTGCCGCCAGAGCAACGGCCATTCGTTCGGCAACTGTGGGGGAGACTCGAGCCGGCGTTGCTCCGCTATTTTGCGGGCTTGGGTGTGGTCGTTATCTACACGTCCATCGCCGCGTATATCGGTCTCGAGTACTTCCTGGGATTACCACACGCGGTGCTGCTGGCCATACTGACCGGGTTCCTCGAGTTGATCCCGTTCATCGGGCCATTTGCGGCGGCACTCGTGGCCGGCATGATCGCGATTCAGAACGCGCAAGGAATCGGCAGCATCATCGAATATGCGATCTATGCAACGGCGTTGCGGTTGTCGATCGATCAACTCGTCGGCCCGCTCGTTCTCGGAGAGGCCGCTCGCATTCACCCGGTCATGATTATCTTCTGCCTGCTTATCGGCGGCTATCTTTTCGGACCGATCGGTGTGCTGCTCGCCATTCCGGCGGCCGTAACGTTCAGGATCGTCCTGGATACGCTGTATCAGGAATGATTGGGGTGGGCTCTCAGCGACAGAACCATTTTCGGCGTTCGATGGTTGATCGCCGCAGGAAGCGACGGCGCGGCAGCCGATCGCCGGGTTGCGCCAGTCATGTCCATGCGTCATCGCACGTTCGACTACTTGCAGCGCCGGTTGAAGGGAAGCGTGCCGCTGCGGGTCGTTCTCTGGGATGGGGATAGCTTTGATTTTTCGCCCGCCCCGCGCGTGGCCATCAAACTCGGATCGAGACGGCTGCTGCGGTATTTGCTGACCGGCAATTTCGCGCGGCTCGGCGATGCTTATGTCAGTGGCGAGCTCGGAGTGGAGGGCAAGGTCGAGGATATCATCAGCGTTGGGATCGATCTGGCGGAGCGGATCGGCACGACGCCGCTGCTCAGTCGGGTGGCGCGCGCGGCGGCTCTTGTTCCGTTTCGCCATAGCCGTCGGCGCGATGCGGCAGCAATTCGCCATCACTACGATGTTTCCAACGATTTCTATCGGCTCTGGCTGGATAGGCATCTGGTCTATTCCTGCGCCTATTTCCGGACGGGCGCGGAGGCGCTGGATACGGCGCAGGAGCAGAAGCTGGAGCACATCTGCCGCAAGCTGCGGCTGAAGCCGGGGGAGCGGTTGCTCGACATCGGATGCGGCTGGGGCGGACTGTTGCGCTGGGCCGCTGCGCATCACGGCATCGAAGGTGTCGGGGTGACGCTGAGCGAGCAGCAGGTGTCATTGGCACGGCAGGAGATCGCCGACGCCGGATTGGCGGACCGCATCGAAATACGTTTGCAGGATTATCGCGATATCGACGGCAGGGAGAGTTTCGACAAGGTGGTGTCGGTCGGAATGTACGAGCACGTCGGCCTTGCGAATATGCCAGTTTATTTTGGGACAATCGGTCGGCTGCTGAAACCCGGCGGCGCTGTCCTCAATCACGGCATCACGCAGGGTGATGCGGGCGGCCGGGCCAAGGGCCTGCCGGGTGGCGAATTGATCGACAAACACGTTTTTCCGGGCGGGGAGCTGCCGTCGTTGTCGCGGGTTGCGCACGAGGTGGCGGCGAGCGGGTTGGAGGTCGTCGATGTCGAAAATCTGCGGCCGCATTATGCGCTGACCTTGAAACATTGGGTTCGGCGGCTCGAAGCGCGGTCCACGGGGGCGATACATGCGGCGAGCCCGGAACAGTATCGGATCTGGCGCATTTACATGGCTGCCATGGCCTTCGCCTTTGATCGCGGATGGCTGTCGGTGGCTCAGGTCCTCGCCCTGAAGCCGCGTGCCCAGGGAATGGCAGAGCGGCCGTGGACGCGCGCGTACCAGTATGATGGCAACCTGAACCCTCCGTCAGCCGGCAGTCTGGAGTGGTGAGATGAGGCCGACAGGGAGCGCGGGGCAGCCGCTGACGCCTGCATCGGGTGGAGATGAGGCCGCGCAGCCGGGCCGGCTGGCGAATGCCGTCTACAAGCTGGATGCGTGGCTGCGCAGGCGGCAGGGGGTGGTCGCATATTCCGCCGATCCGGACTGCATATTCCGTATTCAGATCCAATCGCTCGACCGGGCGATCACGCTGGCGGATGGAACCTGCTTGGCCGCGGGGGTCCGGATCATCACGCTTCACGTCTGGAACGAGCAGGTCCCGTTGTTTCCGAAGGAAGGGCTGACGCTCAAGTGGGCACGCGCGCTTGCCGAAAAGCTCCGGTTTTCGATGCAAGAGCTGGCCCGATACGTCGAAAGCCGGCCGGATCTGGGCGATATCGAGGCCATTCGGGGCGAAATGACACTCGGCCCGAAAACGCAGACGCCGACGATCGTCAAGCTGGCGATGCGGTACGGGTTTGAACCCGTGGCACAGGAGCCAGTTGGCGGGCCCATGAAGGGGCTGCATCGGCTCGGGGAGAACATTCTGATCACGATGCTCGTGCTGGCCAGGAATCCGGCGGCGTGGGGCTGGGATGATCTGGCGCGCGATAAAGCCGAGGTGGTGATGTCGCGCGCGAAGCTGATGCGGTTGCATGGCCCTGTGCGTGGTCCAGGGTGAGCGGGCCATGCTTCTCACACTCGTTTCGGCCACCTGCCTCGCCGCAGCTTTCCTTGGCTGTGTCTATCTGCTGACGTCGGCCATTCTCGTCCGCCGGTTCGCGGCCCAGGAGGCGAGGCCGG
>JAEZHL010000047.1 GCA_023416575.1 Pseudomonadota bacterium | reverse complement strand
AAACTGTAGCGAAGGCCATCGTCGCTGACGGAATAATCACCCACCATCTGCGGATGGGGCACGTCGTCGTCATCCACCCCGAAGAGCGTGTCGTAGACGATCATGCCGTGAATGCCGGCGATCGTCTGTGTCGTCCAGTGTGGATCGAGCGTGCGCACGTCCGCGTGCATGGCGGCGCGCAGCACCGTCTCTGCCGATGCGGGCGCCAAGGCAGGTGCCGCGAAGAGCATAGCTGCCGCCGCGAGCAATGGTGTCCTGATCTTCCGCATGATGGCTTCCCCATTCCGTTTGCTGGATGACTTACGGGCTCTTTCCACGTGATGACGTCGGTGCATTTCGGATGGATCGACTTCCCCGATCACCCGACGGATGCCGGTCATGGTCCCGGCTCAAGCCATGGCCAACCGACGGCCAACGCGGATAAAACAGCGCCCGCCGGAGATGATTGCGGAGAGTCCAGGTATCCGGCTGAACTGGGCGAGTTCGCCGCAGATCTGAGTGTGTCCCCTTGCGCCCTCGAGGGCGTAAGCAGAATGCCGCCTGCCCGAAACAGCGCGTGTCACACAGAACGGGACAAGCGCAGGAATCGTGTTCCTTCAGTCCAGCAACCCTCGTCGGAGCACGCGGACTTGCAGCGCCGCCTTCCAGGCGGTTGTCGATGGCCCGCGAATTGTTCCGATGCCCCTCCATCCTGTGACGATATGGCAACTGAACGTCAGTTGCCAGCCATAATCAGCAGCTGTCGCCACCATTTTCGCTTTCGCGGCATTCGCCCGCATTTGCGGCTGCACGAGGTACAAAGGCCTCGGAAAATGACCAGCCGCTAGCGCGATGCGGAAGCGGCGCATGGTGCATCGGCCCCGCACTGATCAGCCTTCGCTGCAATATTTCTCCAATCACGTCGTTGCAGGAGCATGGCATCACTCCGTTGCGCGAGCAAACGCGCCGGCATTCTAGCCAGAAACATGAATTGAAATTCCATTTTTATTTGACAGCGCATGCTTCAATGAGAACATTTTTCTACTATGTTGTCTTGCGCCCTGGTGGAGCCTGGCAATGCAGCAGAGATCTCCGGACTACGCAGCGACGGGAGAAGGTGAGCGGCTTTTGCGGCTCAGCGTCTCGCTCGGCGACGGCAGCAGCTATGAGCCCCCGGCGGCGGCCGGTTTCCGGGTCATGGAACTGATCCGCATGTTCGGCCTGCCTATCAAGGCCGAATGCGGCGGCGCTGGCGTTTGCGCGACCTGTCATGTCCGCATTCCGCTCGCGTGGCAGCACCTTCTGCCGCCGCCATCGGATGAAGAGCTGGCCAAGCTCGATGAGCTCCCTGCCGCCGACGAGACCTCGCGCCTCGCCTGCCAGATCGTGATGACGGAAGAACTGGATGGTCTCCAAATGGAAGTGCAGCCGGACAGCCTGATCCCTCAAACCTTCTGGGTCGCGGGGTAATAACGTGGCGAGCTTTCCGATATTCCTGGACCTCGGCGCCACTGTCCCGCTCGTTGTCGGTGGCGGCGAGCTGGCCCTGAGTAAAGTCCGCCTCCTGCTCAAGCGCGCAGATCACGTCACGGTGGCGGCGGACGCATGCGTCCCTGGACTGAAAGCGCTTGTGGAGGCGGGGAGCTGCGTTCAGCTGCCGCCGCACCCCGCAGAAGACGACATCCGGGGCAGGCCGCTCGTGATTTCCGCCACTGGCGATGATGCCGAGGATGCGCGCGTGTCCGCGATCGCCCGCAACTTGGGTGTGCCAGTGAACGTTCCCGACCGGCCGCATCTGTGCACGTTCTCCCTCGGCGCCATCGTCGATCGCGGCACGCTGACCGTCGCGATCGGGACCGAGGGTGCAGCGCCGATCCTGGCAACGCGGCTGCGTGGCACGCTCGAGCAGGACCTGCACCCCCGATTGGGGCGCGTCGCCGATATCGCGCGCGAGTTCCGGGCCGCAGCCGCGCAGACCATCCCGTTCGGGGCGAAGCGGCGCGCCTTCTGGGAGGAGGTCGTCGCCGGCCCCGCGGCCGATGCGATCCTTGCCGGGGATGAGGACCGCGGCCGCGCACTGATCCAAGCCGCCCTTACCGGACATCGGAATGCTCCGCCGCAGATCGGCCGCGTGATCCTCGTCGGCGCGGGTCCCGGTGACCCCGACCTGCTGACGCTGAAGGCGGTCCGCGCGCTCAAGTCCGCAGACGTCATCCTGCACGACGGGCTCATGGGCGACAGCGTGCTCGAGCACGCCCGGCGCGAAGCTCTCGTGATCTCGGTCGCCAAGGCGAAGGGCCGTCACTCGAGGACGCAGGCCGAAATCAATGCCCTGATGGTGAGACACGCACGCGGCGGCAAAATCGTCGTGCGGCTCAAGGGCGGCGATCCGTCTGTGTTCAGCCGTGGCGGCGAGGAGGTCGAGACCCTGCGCGCGGCCGGCATCCCGGTCGAGGTGGTCCCCGGCGTGACGGCAGCGACGGCGGTCGCGGCGACGCTGCAGATCCCCCTGACACACCGCGAGCACGCGCATTCGGTGACCTTCATCTCCGGCCATGCTGCGCACGACGGAGTGCCGGACTTCGATCAAGTCGACTTCAGCGCCCTTGCCAATCGGCAGGCGACACTCGCGGTCTACATGGGGCTTGCCACCTCGGCGCTTCTCGCTGACCGGCTCATCGCCGCCGGCTGGCGGCCGACGACGCCGCTCATTGCCGTCGCGCGCGCCACCCAGCCCGGCGAACGGCGCATCGCCATGACGCTGGATCAGCTCCGCTCCCACCCGGGCGGGCTCGATCTTACCGGCCCCGTCCTCTTGATCGTAGGCGAGGTCGCAAGTCTCGACGTTGCCGGTGCGGTCGAAACCCTGGTGGAGGCGCTGCCGCCGGTCGCACACGAGGTCGCCTATGCCTAGCGTCGTCACCGCCAACAACCTGCGTTCGGGCGCCGTCGTCTATCTCGCCGCCGGTGGCCGCTGGGTCTCCAAGCTCCACGAAGCCACCGTGGCGGAGGACGCCGAGGCGCTCAAAGCGCTCGAAGCCCTCGCCCTTGCCGCCGTCGCGCAAAGCGAGGTCACGGCCGTCTACGCGTTCGACGTCAGGCTGGCCGACGGACGGCCCGAGCCGATTTCCGTGCGCGAACGGATCCGGGCAGCACACGCCGCGACGTACTGAGGAATGAGCCATGTACCGCTATGACGAATTCGATCGGGACTTCGTTGCCGCGCGGGCGAAGCAGTTCCGCGACCAGGTTGCGCGCCGTCTTGCTGGTGACCTGACCGAGGAGCAGTTCAAACCGCTACGCCTTCAGAACGGCCTTTATCTGCAGCTTCACGCCTACATGCTCCGGATCGCGGTTCCCTATGGCGTGCTGTCCGCGCGCCAGATGCGCCAACTGGCGATGATCGCGCGCAAGTGGGATCGCGGTGTCGGCCACTTCACAACGCGCCAGAACATTCAGTTCAACTGGATCAAGCTCGAGGATGCCCCCGACATCATCGATGCGCTGGCCGAGGTCGGCATGCACGCCATTCAAACCAGCGGCAATTGCATCCGTAACGTCACCGCCGATCCTTATGCGGGCGTTGCCATCGACGAAATCGAGGACCCGCGCGTTTGGGCCGAGGCGATGCGCCAATGGTCGACGATCCACCCTGAATTCTCGTTCCTACCGCGGAAATTCAAGATCGCGATCACCGGAGCGCTCGAGGACCGTGCCGCGATCCTTTTCCACGACATCGGCCTCAGGATCGTGAAGGGGGAGAACGGTACGACGGGCTTTCGCGTCTACGTCGGTGGCGGCCAGGGGCGGACACCCTATGTCGCGCAGGAGATCGCGCATTTCATCCCGCGTGATCAGCTCCTCTCCTACCTCGAAGCGATCATGCGCGTGTACAATCTGCATGGTCGCCGGGACAACATCTACAAGGCGCGCATCAAGATCCTCGTCAATGCGCTCGGCATCGAGGAATTCCGGCGTCAGGTCGAGGCCGAATGGGAATTGCTCGACAAGGCCTCGATCAATCTGCCCGAAGAGGAGTTCGCCCGGATCGCGGCGCATTTCGCAGCGCCGCCACTCAACTCCCGCCGCCGGAACGATTCGAATATCGAACGGCGCCGCCAATCCGATCCGGGCTTCGCGCGCTGGCTGCGCACGAATACATCCCCGCACAAAACGCCGGGCTATGCCATCGTCAACATCTCGCTCAAAGAGCCGGGAAAGGTCCCCGGTGACGCCACGGCCGAGCAGATGGAAACCGTCGCCTCACTCGCCGAGCAATTCGGCCATGACGAAATCCGCGTGACTTATCAGCAGAATCTCGTGCTGCCGACAGTTGCGGTCGCGGATCTCGGCAAGGTCTACAATGCCCTCATTGCCGCCGAGCTGGAGACGGCCAACAGGGAGCTCATCTCAGACATCATCGCGTGCCCTGGGCTCGATTACTGCAATCTCGCCAACGCGCGCTCGATCGGCATCGCGCAGGAAATCGCGAAACGTTTCGCCGATCCTGTGAAGGCCGAAGAGATCGGGCCGCTGCGGCTCAACATCTCGGGCTGCATCAATGCCTGCGGCCACCACCACGCGGGCAACATCGGCATTCTGGGCGTCGACAAGAAGGGAACGGAGCACTACCAGATCACGCTCGGCGGCAGTCCCAAGGACGATGCCGAGATCGGCGACATCATCGGCCCGAGCTTCACCGCCGAAGCCGTGCCGGATGCGATCGAGACGATCGTCGGCACCTATCTCAGGCTACGACAGAGTGCGTCGGAAACATTCGTGGCCGCCTACCGGAGGCTCGGAAAATCTCCGTTCCGCGATGCGCTCTATCCATCCGAAAACAATCGCCGCGCAGCCGCCGAGGCAGAGGTGATCCATGGCTGAGCCAAGTCCCCTGCTCGCCCCGCTGAAACCCACCCTCGTCGCACCGCGACTGTGGCGGGTCGGCGGCTTTGTCGCCGACGACTGGCGCGTGTTGGCAGATGATGAGGCGATCCCGCCTGACGGGCGCATTCTTCTGCCGCTGGCGCGCTGGCGTCAGGAGAAAGCAAGCCTCGCCGCGCGCGACGTGCCCCTCGGCGTCCGCGTCCAGCCGCCTGAGGAGGTCGATCCGGAGACGGACGACATCGCGCAGCTGCAGGTGATCGCCCTCGTGTTCCCCAAGTTCTCCGACGGCCGCGCCTATTCCATGGCCCGACGGCTGCGCGAACGCGGGTACACTGGCGAGATCCGCGCGACGGGTGATGTGCTGCTCGATCAGCTGCCGCTGATGCTGCGTGCCGGGTTCGACAGTTTCGAGATCGTGCACGCAGCAACGATACGCGCCCTCGAGCGAAACGGGTTTCCCGCCATCGCTCACATCTACCAAGCCACTGCTGAACCGGCGGCTGTCGATTGGAAGCGGCGGCGGTCAGCTATCTCCTGGGGTTGAGGACCACCGCGCCCGTGTTCGAGACATCGTAGCCACCGAGCGACTTCGCATGCTCGCGGAAGAGATCGGTTCGCGTGAAAGCAAAGAGGCGCTGCAGCGGCGGCTCGAAGTACTCCATGCGCCGGACGGCCAGATCGAAACGCTCCCAGGCCAGGGGAATGAAATCGAGGCCCTGCTCGCGCGCGACAGCCTCGATCGCCAGGCCCACATCGGCTTTGCCGGTGCGGATCGCGTCGGCGACGTCCGTATGGCTGCTCATCGGCCGGCCGACGATATCGAGCTGCTCCATTTTCAGGCCAGCGTCAGTGACCAACTTCGAGAAGAGAACGGCCGTTCCCGAGCCCTGCTGCCGGCCGGCAACCCGAATGCCCGCTCCGGCGAGATCAGCGATGGACGTGATGCGCTTGGGATTATCGGCCGAGACGACGAGGCCCTGATGGCGCCTGGCCCATTCGAGCACGACGAAATCAAGACCCGGCAGGCTTTTCGTGAGTGCCCCGGCTTCGTCGCCACCAGAGCCCGGGTCGTTGAGGTGAAGAGCGCACGCGACGGCCTGGCCGCTCAACAGCCGCTGCATGCCCGTCGTGCTGCCGCCGACCATGATCGCGAGCTCGCACCCCGATTCGCGAATGGCCCAGTCGAGCAGCAGGTCGTGGCTGCCGGCAACGACCGGTGGCGGTGCCGACAGATGCATCGCAGCCGCGGGATAGTCCGCCGATTGCGCTACCCAAAGCTCGATCAATCGTTTGGGAAACAGGAGTTTGCCCGAAAGCTTGCAGCTCGGGATGCGCTGCGTCCGCACCAGCTCGTAGATCGTGCGGTCGCGCACGCGGAGGTAATCCGCCACCTCGTTGACGGTCATCAAGTCGGGGGCGTCACGGCTTTCCATGGGCGTCATCCGAGATGCGGTGCATTCAGTCGTGGTTTGTAACCGAGCCACTGAGCGCATAATTGTAA
>JAEZHL010000030.1 GCA_023416575.1 Pseudomonadota bacterium | reverse complement strand
CGTACGTGTCGCGACGCGCCCAATCGCGTTGCCATTCGAGCAGCACCTGCAACCAGGTCATCGGCACGCCCCCAGCCTGGACCATGCGCTGCATAGCGTAGTCGTGCGCGTCCTTGGAGGTACCGCCGGAGGCGTCGGCGACCATGTAGATCTAGTAGTCCGCGTCATGCAAGGCAGAGAGGGCAAACAAGCCGTTACAGACCTCTGTCCAGAGGCCCGAAACGACCACCTTCTTGCGTCCGGCCTTGACGAGGGCATCGCGGACCTTCTGATCGTCCCATGAGTTCATCGACGTGCGCTCGAGAATTGGCGCTTCCGGGAAGACGGACAGCAGCTCCGGAAAGGTATGGCCGGAAAAGGATTCCGTCTCGACGGTTGTGATCGTCGTTGGGATGCTGAAAGCTTTTGCCGCCTTGGCGAGGCCGACGACGTTGTTCTTCAAGGTTTGGCGGTCGATCGACTGCACGCCGAATGCCATCTGCGGCTGCTGGTCGATGAAGATGATCTGACTGTTCTGCGGCGTCAGAACTTCTGTATACTTAGTCATTGGGGCTCCTGATACTGAATGGTCAGCGGTTTATAGGAAATGAAGCTGCATTACTTGCCGTCGCGCGGATCGGTATTGCACGGCAACGCCCCCAGGACGTGGCTCTTGCAGTTGGCGCGCTCGATGGCCTCAACGACGCTGCTGCCGCGGAGAATGTGTCTGGTGACGGGGAGCATCTGCTCGCCGATGAGTACACCGGCCAGTCCGACCAGGGCGACGAGAGGTGGTGCTGGTGATCGCACGCTGATCAGGCTGTAGACGACGCCGACGAGAACGCCTGCGCCGAGTGAGACAAGATAGAGCTTCATGGCGGGCCTTTTGATTTGCTGGGTCAGCAAACAAGCCCAGTCAAACTATGAAGAAGAGGTGGGTGCAGACAATCATGCTGGGGGATGGCCGGACCTAGCCCATGGGCCAGGTGATGGGACCTGGGATCAAGTGTCGGGTGCGACGCCTTTGACGCGATCCGCAATCCTGACCAGATCTGCGAGGGTAGTCACGCCCAGCTTCTGGAAAAGCTGGGCACGGTGCAGCTTGACTGTCACTGGGGCGAGCCCAAGACGTGTCGCAACCTGCTTGTTCATCAGGCCTGATGCCAGGAGGCCCATGACTTCCCGCTCACGCGGGGAAAGGGTGTTGTAGCGGCGGAGGACCAGTTCGAAGTCCCGGGCCTCATCCCGTTGGCGGATATGCCGCTCGATTGCGGTATAGACGGCATCGAGCAGGTCCTGGTCCCGGAAGGGCTTGGTTAGAAACTCTATTGCGCCTGCCTTCATCGCGGCAACCGACATCGGCACGTCGCCATGGCCTGTGATGAAGATGACCGGCTGTGTCTCCCCTAGGCGCACGAGCTCGCGCTGAAGTTCGAGCCCGCTGCGGCCCTTGAGCCTGACATCGAGAACAAGGCAGCTCGGCGCGTCGATGCGCTCCCGCGCCAAGTAGTCATCGGCAGATGCGAACGATTGCACAGTGTACCCGGCCGACTCGAGTAGGTTCTCTAGCGACAACCGAACTGCAAGATCATCGTCTACGACATAAATAACCGGCTGCTGCTCACCCATCCGATCTCCCGTCTCTGTGACGTCGATCATCGCTCGCGGGAAGCGTGAAGCGGAACTCGGCCCCGGTCGGCAGGTTGGCGGCGAGCCAGATACGCCCTCCGTGTGCTTCTATAACCAATCGGCAGAACATCAGTCCCATACCCATGCCTTCGGGCTTTCCAGACACAAACGGAAGGAAGATCTGATCGGCGATGTCCGGACTGATGCCTCGCCCCGTATCGGCGCACGACACCTCGATCTCGTTGGGCGCTGTCTCGGTGATCCGAATCGTGATCTTCCGCCTCCGTGGTCCGCGATCCTTCATGGCATCGACCGAATTGTCGAGGAGATTAGAGACAACCTGACCCAATTGAACTGGATTGCAATCCACTATCGTAGGCCCGGGCGGATGCAGCGTCTCGATCTTCACCTCGGCAAGCGCGTGCTCTCGGGCACTCCGGCTCACGGTCGCGTCGATGACGGCCCTGATATCCGTTGCCACCCGCTGCTGCTCGCCTTTGAGGAATAGATGCCGGATCCCGGCCACGACTTTGTCTGCCCGATATCCCTCATCCGCAATCATTTTGAGCGCCGCTTTGGCCTTCTCGGTTTGCGGATCTTCCCGGGACAGCCAGCGCAGCCCCGCGTTAGCGTTGTTCACGATGCTGGCGAGTGGCTGGTTGATCTCGTGAGCGATCGAGGCCGACAGCGCCTCCATCGCCACAAGCCGGTTGAGGCGCGTGCGTCGTTCGTTCGCCGCTGCTCGGGCAAGACGCATGTAATTTTCCGTCGTCTCCGAGAGGAGAACCAAGAGGATAGTGCCGGCCGCGACGAGGCCAAAGAAGCGTCCAGACCACCACCCGACGCTGAGCCTCACGGCACCGCCCAGGTAGGAGATGAGGAGAATTTCAACGGACAGAGAAAACAGAACGACGCACATCCAGATATCGAGAGCCGAGCGGATGCGAGCGAAGAGAGCGGCCAGCCCTACTGCATAGAATGCAAGCGATGACGCCGGCACAAAGCCCCAGGCCGGAGCCGTGTTCCTAGCGTCGAGCATGTACGTGGGAAGGTGATCCTCCGACGTCAGGATGATCCAAAGCGCCAGCGCGGCGAAGGCCCCCAATCCCGCGATGGAATGGATTATCCAACGGCCTGGGGAGCGGACGGTCCAGCCAGGAGCGATGAGGGCATAGCCGACGACAGCGGTGGCAAATCCAAGTCTTCGGATGGTGGCGATCCAAGCAGTTGACTGTAAATCCTGTTCCATCCCATTGATCTGGAACACCCCTGGAAACGTCAGAACCCAAGGAACCGAAAGAACGCCCGAGAGTAAATAACCTGAGGCGAGGACCAGCAACTGCACCGAGCCAAGCACGCGAAACGTAGCAAGCAGGATGGCTGCGGTGGTCACCTCGACAACGAAAACTGCAGCCGCGTACGCCGGCATGAAGATCTCTGTGCCGCTCGTCGGTTGGAGCGCGTAAGGAGCCGTGACGCCGAGCGCAATGATCAACGTGACGACAACGGCAAATATGACGCGAAGCTGCCCCTCGGATGGCAGTGACGTCGTTACCAGTTGTTCATCCGGCTCGAAGGACATGGCTCGAGAAGGGGCTACCCGCGCAAAACAACGTCTCGCATCAGGATTGCGCAGCTCGTGGCAGAAGGCAACGAACGACCCTCCACAAGGTACTTCGTGTACTTTTTGGCTAATAACCGCCAACCATTTTCGCCCGTCCGCGGGGATAGATGAGTGGTGACCACGACGGGAATCTCCCGAACTCATTCGGCCCTCGGGTCAAGGCAATACTGATCCACCGTTGCAT
>JAEZHL010000009.1 GCA_023416575.1 Pseudomonadota bacterium | reverse complement strand
GCGTCGAGCTACCTGTGCGATTTGACGAAGGGTGATCAGGTCGAGGTCACCGGTCCGTTCGGCGCGACTTACCTGATGCCCAACGATCCAGCCGCCTATATCATCATGATCTGCACGGGCACGGGATCTGCGCCGTTCCGCGCCTTCACCGAGCGCCGTCGCCGTGCCATGCCGGGGGCGCCGGGGCGCCTCGTGATGTTCTTCGGCGCGCGCACGCCTAGCGAGCTGCCATACTTCGGGCCGTTGCAGAAGGTGCCGTCTGACCTGTTGGAGCAGCACCTCGTCTTCTCGCGCATTCCGGACAAGCCGAAAGAATACGTCCAGGACCGGTTGCGCGCCGAAGCCGACCGCATCGGCGCGCTCATCGACAGGGAGGAGACTCACATCTTCATTTGCGGCCTGAAGGGAATGGAAACGGGGGTCGACGAGGCACTGGCTGACATCTGCCGCAGCCGCGGTCTCGACTGGCTGAAGTTGAAGCCCGCCATGCGCTCCAACGGCCGTTACCATGTCGAGACTTACTGAGGTGGAGGCGAGACGATTCCGCAACCACTTGCGCTCCATCGCAGCGTATGCGAGCGAGAAGGACAAACATCGAGCTTCGATTGCACTGAACAACCGTCATTTCCCGGTGCTTTGGGCCTTTTCCGGGGGAATCCAGGGAGGAATGCCATGGTCAGAAAGTTGACAACAAACGTTTCGCGCCGCGGAGTTCTGAAGGGTGCAGCCACGTTGGCCGTCGCATCGACAGTGCCGACGGGCTGGGCCATCGCGCAGAAGAAGCCCCTTAAGGTCGGCCTCATGCTGCCGTACTCGGGCACCTACGCGAAGCTCGGTGAGAACATCACCATCGCCGTCGAGATGCTGATTGCGGAGAAGGGCGGCAAGCTCGGCGGGCGCGAAATCGAGATCATCAAGCTCGATGACGAGTCGAAGCCGGAGACGGCGCCGCAGAACGCCGACCGCCTCGTCAAGCGCGACCAAGTCGACGTGCTGATCGGCACGGTGCATTCCGGCGTGCAGATGGGCATTCACCGGGTCGTCAAGGAATCCGGCACGCTGACGATCATCCCCAACGCGGGCAACGTGGCTGTGACGCGCGATCTTTGCGCGCGCAACGTGTTCCGCGCCTCGTTCAGCAACTGGCAGCCGGCGTACGGCATGGGCGTCGCCATGGGCAAGCGCGGTGTCAAGAAGGGCATCTGGGTGTCCTGGGACTACGCGGCCGGTGCCGAGTCGGCGGAAGGCTTCAAGCAGGGGCTGGAGCAGAATGGCGGCCAGATGGTCGACTTCCTCAAGCTTCCGTTCCCACAGACCAACTTCCAGCCGATCCTGGCGCAGATCCCCGGGCTCGGCGTCGATGTCGTCGGCGCTTTCTTCGCTGGCGGTGGTGCGGTTCAGTTCGTCAAGGACTACGCCGCAGCCGGCATCAAGGTGCCGCTGTGCGGCTCTGGCTTCCTGACCGAAGGCACGCTGCAGGCGCAGGGTGCAGCGGCCGAGGGAATCGAGACCGCGCTGCATTATGGCGATGGCCTGGACAATGCGAAGAACGTCGCTTTCCGCAAGGCATTCCAGGACAAGGCCGGCCGCGAGGCGGACGTCTATGCCGTCCAGGGATACGACTCTGCGCAGCTCCTCGCTGTCGGTCTCGAGGCGGTGAAGGGGAACATCGAGGACGAGGACAACCTGCACAAGGCTATCGAGAACGCAAAACTCGAGAGCCCGCGCGGGCGGATCGCCATGTCACCTCAGCACAACGTCGTCCACGACATCTATCTGCGTAAGGTGACCGGCGGCGAGAACAAGGTGATCGGCACCGCGGTCGAGCAGCTCGCCGACCCGGGCTCCGCTTGCAAGATGGCGTGAGTTGACGGCGAACAGCGTATAGTGAGTAGGGAATGCGAAGCATGAAAGAGCCGCAGCAGCGCCAGGACTCGCGGCGGAGTGCCAACTCTGCTATGGCGCTGTTCGCCTTTCACCGCATGGCTATTCGCTGAAAAGATGGATCTCGCCGGACTCTTTGCTCAGCTCCTCAACGGATTGCAGTACGGGCTGCTGCTGTTTCTGATCGCCAGCGGGCTGACGCTCGTGTTCGGAGTCATGGGCATCATCAATCTTGCCCATGGCTCGCTGTTCATGGTCGGGGCCTACACCGCGTTCGTGGTGACGAGCGCCACCGGCTCGCTCTGGATCGCGCTGCCGGCGGGCATCGTCGGCGGCATCGTGCTCGGGTTGCTGCTGGAGCGCGGCCTGTTCCGATACTTCTACCGGCGCGAGCACCTCGATCAGGTGCTGCTGACGTTCGCGCTCATTCTGCTTTTCGAGGAGGCGCGCTCGCTTCTCGTCGGCAACGACTTCTATTCCGTGCCGATCCCGGCCGTGCTCGATTTCTCCATCCCGATCACGTCGGCCTTCAGTTACTCGGCCTACCGGTTCGCGGTGATCGGGATTTGCCTGCTGCTGGCGCTGCTGATGTTTCTCTGGATCGAGCGGACGCGCCTCGGGGCGATCATCCGGGCGGCGGCCGAGAAACCGGAGATGGTCGATGTGCTCGGCATCGACGCGCGGCGCATCCATCTGATCGTGTTTGCGGCCGGGACGGCGTTGGCGCTCACCGCGGGCGTGCTCGCCGCGCCGCTCTATTCTGTCTACCCGAACATGGGAGATGGCTTTCTGATCATCTCGTTCGTGGTGGTGGTCATCGGCGGCCTTGGATCGGTGTCCGGCGCGTTCTGGTCGGCGCTGCTGATCGGGCTCGTCGACACGCTCGGCAAGGCGTACCTGCCAGTGGTCGCGGGATTGTCCATCTACGTGCTGATGGCGGCGGTACTGCTGTGGCGGCCGTCAGGGCTGTTCGGCCAGCGGTCGTGATTGGTTGGGGGCGGAGACTGAAATGAGAACCGATGCTGCCTGAAACGAAATACGGGTGGCTGGGTCTCGGGCTGGGGGCGCTGGCACTCGCGGCCGTGCCCCTGTTCGTGCCGCCTTACTACGTGGAGCTCGGCACTTACGCGCTGATCGCGGCCATGCTGGCACTCAGCCTGCAGCTCCTTGTCGGCTGCACGGGGCTCGTCAGCCTCGGGCACGGAGCTTTCTACGGCCTCGCGGCCTATACGGTGTACCTGATCACGCCCGAGGCGCACGGCCTCTCGCTGCTCGTCACGCTTCCAGCGGCGGTGATGGTGGCCGGCATCGCGGCGCTCCTCGTTGGCGCGCTGTCGCTCAGGACGCGCGGCTTCTTCTTTCTGATGGTGACGCTGGCCTTCGGCCAGATGGTGTTCTTTCTCTTCCACGACACCAAGATCGGCGGTGGCGCCGACGGTGCATTTCTCGTCCGGCCGACCCTGTCGTTGCTGGGATACGAGTGGACCGTGCCGCGTCGCCAGCGGCCGATCGTGACCTACTATGTCGGCCTCATCCAGATGGTCGCCATGTACCTGGGTCTTGCCTGGCTGCTGCGATCACTGTTCGGCCGCGTGCTCGAGGGCATTCGCGTCAACGAGCACCGGATGCAGGCTATCGGCTACAACACCTATCGCTACAAGCTCGCCGCGTTCGTCATCGCCGGAATGCTCGCCGGGGTTGCGGGGCATATGTGGGCGATGCACCGCGGGTTCGTTAATCCGGAACTCGTGGGCTGGCATCGCTCTGCCGAGGCGCTGCTGATGATCCTTCTCGGCGGGCTGGGCAGTCTGCACGGGCCGATTCTGGGGGCGCTCGCCCTCACGGGTCTCGGCGAGGTGGCGCAGCATCTGACTGAGCGCAAGCTGCTGGTCGAGGGACTTGTCATCCTGTTCGTCGTGCTGGTCCTGCCCAAGGGGCTTAGTGGTTTGCGATTACCCCGTTCGTGGTGGACGCGGCGGCCGGCAAAGCCCGCAGAGACAACGCCGGCAACCCCCGCGGAAAGCCTGCGTCATGGCTGAGTCTCACACTCCGTCCGATCCTCTGCTGGCGACTCACGCACTCGGCCGCAACTTCGGTGGCCTGTCGGCCGTTCGCGACGTATCGATCCACCTGCAACGCGGCCAGCTGCATGCCGTGATCGGCCCGAACGGCGCCGGCAAGTCGACCCTCGTCAATCTGCTCTCGGGTCACCTGAAGCCGACGGCGGGGAGCATCCGGCTCGAGGGCCGCGATGTCGCCGGTGAGCCCGCGTGGCGCATGACGCGGCTTGGCATCGGCCGCTCGTTCCAGCGCACCAACATCCTGAGCTCGCTCAGCGTTCTGGAGAATGTACGGCTGGCCGCACAGGCGGTTTCCGGGCTGCCGACCTCGCGGCTCTTCCGGTCCGCCGCGCGGGAGCGGGAGCTGATCGAGGTGGCCCATGCCGCTTTGGAGCGCGTCGGCCTTGCGGGTGCCGCGAGCCGCCGGAGTGGGCTACTGTCTCACGGCGAGCAGCGCCAGCTCGAGATCGCCATGACCCTGGCTGCCAAGCCGCGCGTGCTGCTGCTCGACGAGCCGCTGGCCGGCATGGGGCCAGAGGAAGGTGAGCGCTTCACGCATCTGCTCAAGGATCTGGCCCGGGAGCATGCCATTCTCCTCATCGAGCACGACATGGATTTCGTGTTCGCGGTCGCCGATTGGATGACGGTCATGGTCGACGGCACGGTGCTGGCCGAAGGACCGCCGCAGCAGGTGAGGGCCAATCCGGACGTTCAGCGCGCCTACCTCGGGGGGCACGCGTGATGGCGCCAGCATCAGTCCGTCCGACGCCGGTCCTCGCCGGGGCGAATCTGCACACGTATTACGATGCCAGCCATATCCTGCGCGGCGTTTCGCTCGAGATTGGATCGGGTGAAACCATCGGCCTCATGGGTCGCAACGGGATGGGCAAGACGACCCTGATCCGCACGCTGATGGGCCTCGTTCCGGCTCGTCGTGGACAAGTACTCGTCGACGGCCGCGACGTGACCGGTTGGCCCGCGTTCCGCATGGCGCAGGCCGGGATCTCCTACGTGCCGGAAGGGCGCGGGATTTTCTCCTCGCTCAGCGTCTCCGAAAACCTCGCCATCGCCGAACGGCCGGGGATCGATGGCAGCCGCACGTGGACGCGCGAGCGCGTGCTCGACCTGTTTCCGCGCTTGGCGCAGAGGATCGGCAATCGTGGCGATCAGCTCTCCGGCGGAGAGCAGCAGATGCTGGCGATCGGCCGTGCGCTACTCGGCAACCCGCGCGTGCT
>JAEZHL010000330.1 GCA_023416575.1 Pseudomonadota bacterium | reverse complement strand
AATCCACTGGCGCCTTCGATATCCGAAACCGAAACGGTCTGAAGATATGCGACGATGTCTTCCGCCACCCGCGCCGCGAGGACGCCGTCGTCATCGGATGCCTCGCGCGCGAGCAGCAGCGAGGCCTCGATCCGCACCCAGCTACGCTGCTGGCCCGCCAGATTCGTGATGATCGGCGGGAGCGGGCGGACGGAGGCCTGTTCCACGAAGTTCGGTTTGCTCTGAACCGTCTCGACTTCTGCGCTGTCCGCCCCGCGCTTGCTGTCTTCGGACAGTCCTTGCAGTTTCATTCCGAAAACGCTGCCCGCTGCTGCCGCCGCGAGCGTCACCATGATAACAGCCATGATCGTGCCTACCACTGAAGGATTGTGCACACGCTCATCTTCCCGCAGCTCGCGGCTCCTCGCACCCATGGCCATCACAACAACTCCGCCGATAAAACGATCAGAATGGAATGAAGATATCGAGAAGCTGCTGGCCCACGCCGGGCTGCTGCACTTCCGTGATCCTGCCGCGTCCGCCGTAGGAGACGCGTGCCTCCGCGATCTTGTCGTAGGAGATCGTGTTGTCGGTCGCGATATCGCGCGGGCGCACGACACCGGCGACACTCAACACGCGGACCTCGAAATTGACGCGCACCTCCTGGCTGCCGCTGATCACCAGATTGCCATTCGGCAGCACTTCGGACACGACGGCGGCAACAGAAAGCTGGATGCTTTCGGATCGCTTGATCCCGCCCTCGCCTTTGCTCGTCGTCTTCGATTGCAGCTCCGCATCGAGCTCGCCTTCCCACTCCGAGGTGGCGCCGTTCTTATCGATGCCGTAGCTGCCGAACAGGCCGAGAGACTTGTTGGAATTGCGCGTCCGGTTCGAGGTGTTGTCGAGCGACGCCTTGTCCTTGATCGAGATCCGGACGGTAACGACATCGCCGATGCGGCGCGCCCGGGGATCGCGAAAGAGATCGGCACTGCCGTCGGTCCAGAGCGAGGCATCCTGCCTGTAGGGGCGGAACGGCGGCGGCTCGCCCAGGACGGGGACCATGTTGGGCCGCAATCCCGCCCCGACGGGGGTCAGATGCGGCTCGCGCCCGATATCGGCGGGATCAACGGCACAGGCTCCGGTCAGAGCACTGCCGAGCGCGATGAGGAGCCGGAGCTTCATGACTTGCCTCCTTGCGCGGGAGGTGGCGCTCCGTCTTCCGGATCGGTTCTGGCGGCGCCGACGAGCACAGCGGTGAGTCGGGCGGCAGGACCCGCCGGCATCTCATTCAGAATGGCGCTGGCGTTTCGGGGATTGAGTTTCGTCAACACGGCCGCCGCGGTTTCCTCGTCCATGGCAGCGAGCTGCGACGCGGCAGCATCGGGCCGCATTAGCGCATAGATGCCAACCAGAGATGCCTGAGCCTTTTTCACGAAAGCATCGCGGCGAGCGAGCCACTCACGGTATTCCGTCGTTTTCTTTTCCAGAATGACGACGCGCTGCTCGAGCTCCTTTTCCATTTCCTCGAGCGTGCGTTTCTGCCAGGCAAAGCGCGCGTCGGCTGCGGCATCTGAAATGTTTTCGCAATAGTCCTGAGCAGGCCCGGCATGCTCAGGACGCGCTTCGGCCGGTTTTTCCGGCGCTGGCGGCGGAGTGGCCGATTTCGGCGGGGTCCGCTGCGCTTGCGGCTGTGCCGGCAGGCTTGGCTGTGGCTGAATCTGCGGCTGGGGAGCGGATTGGATCTGGCTTTGAGCCCTGGGCTGCGGCGCGCCAAGCCGCTGCGAAGTCTGCGGCTCGGGGATCTGCTTGCTGCTTGCCTCGGCCATCGCAGGCGCGGCGCTGGCGCGCGCAGCGGCCGCGGGTCCGGAATCCTGTGCAAGCCGGATCATCACGGGGAACCAGCCCTGCTCGATATCCCGTGCAGCGCCCTCAGCATCTCGTGACGGCGTAGCATCGCGCGAGACGACCGGCTGCCAGCCTTGTTCGGCCGCCACTGGCGCTGCCAGCAGGCATAGAGCCACAAGACAAAGTCCGGTCTGCATGCGACCTGCGAGTATCATTGCACCACCAGCTCCGCCTGCAGTGCACCCGCGGTCTTGATCGCCTGCAGGATGGCAATGATGCCGGGCGGTTTCAGACCTATTTTGTTGAGACCGCTGACGAGAGCCTGCAGGTTCGTCCCGCCGACGATGGCGATGTTGCCGCCGCCCTGCTCGGCCGAAACCATGCTCTCCGGCGTGACGACCGTGCTCCCTCGCGAGAACGGGGCCGGTTGCGACACCTTCTCCGCCTCTGTGACACGAACGGTCAGATTGCCATGCGCCACCGCCACCGTTGAGATCTGCACATCACGCCCGATGACGATCGTGCCTGTTCGCTCGTCGATGACGACGCGGGCTGGTGCATCGGTCTCCGTCAGCAACTCGCCGATCTCGGCAATGAAGCGCGCTATCGTGACGTTGCGGGGCTTCATCAGCTTCACGGTGCGCAAGTCCTCCTCGCGCGCGGCCCGGACGCCGTACTTCGCGCCTGTGAAGGCGTTGATCGTATCGGCGATGCGCACCGCCGTGTTGAAGTCCGGACTGTGCAGCTCGAGCGCCAGGATCGAGGACTCGACGAGGCTCCCAGGCGCCTCACGCTCCACCAGCGCGCCATTAGCGATGCGGCCCGTCGTCGGCACACCCTGGGTCAGCGTCTCGGCCTTGCCAGCGGCCGAGAAGCCCGCAACTGCAATGGGACCCTGCGCCACGGCATAGATCTGCTCATCGCCGCCCATCAGCGGCGTCAGCACGAGCGACCCGCCGGCCAGCGAGGTGGCATCGCCCAGCGATGACACGGTGACGTCGATGCGCGCGCCTTTGCCGGCGAACGGCGGCAACTCTGCCGTGACCATGACGGCCGCGACATTGCGCGTCCGCGCGCGGGCGCCGCGGACATTGACGCCCATGCGGTCGAGCATCGCCTGTAGCGATTGCTCCGTAAACGGTGAGTTGCGCAGGCTGTCCCCTGTGCCATTGAGGCCGATCACGAGGCCATAGCCGACGAGCTGGTTAGCGCGCACGCCCTGGACCGAGACGATGTCCTTGATGCGGCTCGCCGCTGCCGCTTCGGCGCACGCCAGCAACAGCGCGATGAGTGTCAGAACGGTTTGCCTCACGGGTCACCCACCCGCACGGTCCCATCAGCCAGCACCGCGCCCTTGATGATGGTTCCGCTATCGAGATTGCGCAGGCTGACGACGTCGCCCTCCCCGCCCGACTGCAGCGCGATGCCATACCCCGTGATCGTGAGTGCCCCGTCCTGGAATACGATCTGAACGTTCCGGCCCTGCACGATCAGGAAGGGATCGCGCACGGCATTCACCGGGATCGGCCGCCCTGGCAAGAGCGTTCGCCGCGCCACCCTGCCGATGAGGCTGAACCGATCCCGGTGCACGGCGCCGCCCTCAGGCAACCGTGATCTGAACTCCCGGTCCACGAGGTGCTCGGCCTGGATGGCATCTCCGGGATAGAGCGTGATGCGGGGCACGGGCAGCGATGCACCCGCGGCGCTGAGCGGCTGTGCCGCAATCGCCATTCCGAGGGTGGCGATCAGCGCACCGAAAGCGCGCGCGAGGATGTTGGAGACGCGAGATCCCCTCAGCCGGCGCCCCGCGTGAAGGCGCAAGTTGAGGCTGCGCGTCAAACTGGGCCAGCAATGGCGCACGGTGCGGCCCTCCACGTCAGCGGATGCCCTTGGTGACCGTGCCGAACATGTCGTCGGCCGCCTGAATCACCTTGGAGTTCATCTCGTAGGCCCGTTGCGCCGAAATGAGCTCGGTGATCTCCTTCACCGGGTCGACATTGGAATTTTCCAGATATCCTTGATGGACCTTGGCGAAGCCGACATCCGCGGGCACACCGACCACGGGCGCACCAGAAGCCTCGGTCTCGCGATAGAGATTGCCTCCGAGCGGCTCGAGCCCCGCCTCGTTGGCGAAGTTCGCGAGCGTGAGCTGCCCCAACATTTGCATTTCCGGCTGGTCTTCGACGCGCACGAACACCTCGCCGCTCTCGTTGACCATGATATTGGTCGCCTCGTTCGGGATCACGATCGCGGGCTGCACGACATAGCCGTCGATGGTGACGATCTGCCCGTCGGCGTTCTTGTTGAACGCTCCTGCGCGCGTATAGAGCATCTCGCCGTCGGCACCCGCCACCTGGAACCAGCCGCGCCCGTTGAGAGCCAGATCGAGCTTGTTCGTCGTGCTCGTCAGCGCACCCTGCAT